>JANMMV010000050.1:0-3459 GCA_031373565.1 Saprospiraceae bacterium | reverse complement strand
GGTAAATTTAACTTAGATTTGGGGACAGATATCTTACCAGACTCACTTGTATCCTCTTTTCCTATAGCCCTTGATAGCATCAGAATACAATTTAGCAGCGAGGAAAGTGGTATTGTTGACGCTTTTGGTACTGTAAAAATGCAAGGTAAAGACACAGACGTATTGAGAGAAAAAGTACAAGTTATAACAGACACGAAATTATTTGTCAAAGTTCCCTTCGTCGGTTGGATAGATGCATCTCAATTCTTAGGTGGTGGAGGTGGTATTCCTGGAGGCGGATTAGGAGACTTCTTGGGTCGAGATACGTCAGTCGTTTTTAACTTTTATAGTCAAGCAAATAAGGAGATTCTTGTATCTGCTGAGTTTGGGATTGACAATATGTTTAGATCAGTCACCTTTGCTGATATAGGAGGTATCGTTTCTTCAACAAGCGATCAAAAATTGATAGCAGAATCCATGTCTTGCTTTCCAAATCCTGCATCTGAAAGTATTAACTTAAGCATCAAGGATGTCAAGGCGGACCAATATATGCTTGTAATTACAGATGCAAGTGGTAAGATCATGCAAGCTAACTTCGAAACAATCCAATCCAATTGGTCAAAACAAATAGATGTATCCGAGTTACAAAGTGGTACATATCTAATCCAAATGATCAACAAAAACAGGACGCAGTCTTACACAACTAAGGTAGTAAAGATATAATTTTTAACCTGGTTTATGCATTAGATTTCTTAATAGATTTTCTAAATCATAATCTAGGTTTAAAGAAAGCCAGGTTAATAATTGACAAAATAGTCAAACGATCACTTGTTACATACCCATTTATCCACAATAAGTTATTGCGGTAGGATCAAGATTTTCTATGCTCGCAGACTTCTTTTCGACATTTGCCATATAGGTTTAGACTGTGGTGTGTCACTTCAAACTCTAAGATATCGCCCATCATCGTTTTGATCTGTTGGATACGAGGGTCGCAAAACTCCAAGACTTGACTGCATTCTAAGCAAATCAGGTGGTCATGTTGCTTGTAACCGTATGATTTTTCATATTGAGCAAGGTTTTTACCAAACTGGTGTTTAGTGATTAAGTCACAGCTGACGAGTAGATCTAGTGTATTATAAACAGTAGCCCGTGATACGCGATAGTTTTGATTTTTCATATGAATATACAGCGCTTCCGCATCGAAATGATCGGTACGAGTGTAGATTTCCTCAAGGATTGCATATCTCTCAGGTGTTTTGCGCAAACTAAATTTCTCTAAATGCGATGTAAAAATCGTCTTGACTTCGGAGATAATTTGAATCGACTTCTCTGTTTGTGTCATTTGGACTAGATCTCGTAATGTGATAAAGGTAATAAAAACAATTGTTAGCTATTGATCCTGGTTACAGAGGAGATCCCATCCAGCCGTTCTAGCGAATGTAAAACTACGTTAAGCTGATCTTTGTTCTCGACGACAATACCTATACGGCCTTCAAAAAAACCCTCTTGGCCTGCGATTGCAAAGCTCTTTATATTTATTCCTAACTTATTAGATATTTCGTTGGTAAGTGTCTGAATTACACCAGGACCAGAGTCTATGCCGGTCACTAGAAGATTTACAACAAAATTTGTCGTATCACTAGAGACCCATTCTGCTTTAAGAACTCTATAGCTGTAGTTGGCGAGTAGGTGTGTCGCGTTGCTACAAGAGATACGATGTATTTTTAGACCAGAGTCAATTGTCAAGTAAGCAAAAACATCATCGCCTTGCACAGGATTACAACAAGCAGCGAGTGAAAATTGATACATATCAGCAGATTCCCCATTCACAAGAAGGTTAGATTTATTTGTTTTCGGCTTACGTACGATCTTCTGAAGCTCCGATTGTAAAACTGCTGTTTTTTCAGCTTCAACTTCATCTTTTTTGAATACGATTTTACCGTCAATGATGGTGTAGTTTTTGATGTCAGAGATCTTTATTTTCTCTCTTGTAATGTCAAAAAAGAGATCAATTCTCGACTTCAGCCCGAAGTGTTTGGTTAGTATATCAACATTATCATCAAAATCAATCTTCAGATTTTTGAGTTTACGCTCTAATGATTCTTTACCTATTTCGCCTTCTTTGCGTCGTTCCTCTTTCATGGCGGAACGTATCTTGGATTTGGCTTTACCTGTTACTACTAATTTGAGCCAATCTTCATTGGGTTTTTGAGATTTGGACGTTATGACACTTACTTGATCACCATTATTTAGCTTGGTGCCCATAGGCGCTACTTTGTTGTTGATCTTGGTTGTAAGCGCGTGATATCCTACATCTGTATGAATCTCAAAGGCAAAATCGAGCGCCGTTGCGCCTTTCGGCATAATACGCATATCGCCTTTTGGCGTAAAAACGTATACTTCTTCACTAAAAAGATTTGTCTTGAAATCGGAAACAAACTCTAGTGCATTGGTATGCTTAGTATCGAGCATTTCACGCACATTATCTAGCCAATGGTCAAAAACGTTATCTTGTTTTTTGATTCCCTTGTATTTCCAGTGAGCAGCAAAACCTTTCTCCGCAATATCGTCCATTCTTTCAGTGCGGATCTGTACTTCTACATACTTACCTTTGGGCCCAATTACCGTTGAGTGCAATGATTCATATCCATTACCTTTGGGTGTAGTGATCCAATCTTTGAGACGCTCTGGAATTGGCTTGTATACATCGGTGATGATAGAGTAGATTTGCCAACAAAAGCTTTTCTCTTTATCACTTGGCACATCAATAATAATTCTAATAGCAAAAATGTCATAAATCTCTTCAAAAGCTACCTTGTTTTGTTTGATCTTAGTATAAATTGATGAGATCGCTTTGTGACGGCCTAGTATTCTAAAAGGCAGGCCCAGTTCTGCAAGTGAAGCTTGAATAGGCTCAACAAATTGCGCTATATATTCGCTACGTGCTTGGTCTGAAGCGACTAGCTTGGCTTGAATCTCATCATAAACTTCGGGTTCAGTGATTCGAAGACATGTATCCTGAAATTCTGTCTTAATATTGTACAAACCTAGTCGGTGCGCTAGCGGAGTGTAAATGTACTCGGTTTCGGCAGCGATTTTAAGTTGCTTGTGCTTTGGTTGAGCGAAGATGGTCCGCATATTATGGAGCCTGTCAGCCATCTTGATGAGCACAACACGGACGTCGACCACAAGTGTTGACAGTACTTTTTTGAAATTTTCAGCTTGCGGGTTGTCGATATTGTTGTAAGTACCATCTAGTTTTGTAAGTCCATCTACGATGATTGCGACCTTGGGTCCAAACAACTCTTGAATCTCTGCAAGGGTAGTGGATGTATCCTCAACCACATCATGTAATAATGCACAGACAACGGCTGTAGGGCCAAGCCCTATCTCCTGATAGCAAATGCGGGCGACTTCTATGGGATGAAAAATGTAGGGCTCTCCTGATTTTCGCCTTTGAAATTTGTGTCCTTCGAC
>JANMMV010000034.1:0-2631 GCA_031373565.1 Saprospiraceae bacterium | reverse complement strand
GTTTGAATTTCAAGTGTATTCACTTTAGCACGTTCATAACCATTCCTTATTAACAACTGTCTCAATGCACTATCATCCAATAAAATTAATACTCCGTCTACAATGGCATTTACATCTTTGGATTTAATCATAATACAATCGATCAAGTGTGTAAGTTGATCTGGAATACCCCCAACATTTGAAACAATCACGGGTACACTATTAGCCATCGCTTCCCAGATAGTTCTGGGGAATCCTTCATGATAGCTTGGGAGAATATAAATATCGGCATTTCTATACATTTGATTCAAATCACCGCCTACTGATTTAAAACCATGAAATCGTACTCGGTCATCAATATCCAATTTTGAAGCCAATTTAGTAAGTTGCCTTTCGAAAGGCTTTGTTTTATCTAATTCCCACCCAGCTATGTCCAATTCGATATTTTTACCCATTGTTCCCAATATTGATATTGCTTCAAAAAGCTCAGAAAGCCCCTTTGCTGGATCAATTCGTCCGGTAAATAATAGCTTTATTCTGCTATCTCGGCAAGTGTCCTTTCTAAAAGAAAAATCATGTTGGCTCAACGTTGTCGTTTTGATCAAGTTTATACTCTTAGCAAACACTCTATACTTATTATATAAAGCTGGTGAATTGACCATAATGTCAGTTCTTTTAATTTGTCGTCTAAAAAGAAAGTCATTGTACTTCAAAAACAAATAGATCATTTTATCTCTGAAGGTCTTTCTTGTCATATGACCTGAACCTTCTAAATAATCGCCAACTATCAGAAAAAAAACCTTCACATTAGAGCAATACTGCCTAAAATAGGGCGCTAATGGGCTGGGGGACCGAACAATGATACAATCACATTCATCAATTAGCTTCAATTTCGCCTTTAGAATTTTCTTATAAAAAATGGCTCTATGCCATGCAGGCGTTTTCAGACCAAGATTAATCCAATGAATATTTGATGAATGTAATGCATAATCACATTGGACGTATTCAATTTTAGCTGCTTCATGCATCAGTATATATAATGCACTGACCTCGGAAGCTAGCGAGTCAATGAAGACCCCTAAATAAGACGGTAAATAAACCTTGCCTTCTCTACAATAAACAGGAATATGATAATAAAAGGCTAGCTTCAAGATGCCCTATTCCTATTTACTGAATATTTCACACTCAGCATAAAAACGATGCTTATCAAAAACCAAGCATAGACATTTACTATACCTGTAATAAAATAAAGATGGATGCACATAGCACAAAATGACCAATAGTAGGCATTTTCTATCTGAGATCTTCGATTGTAGTCTATGATAAAATGAAATACATTAAATACTAACAAACCGAGAAATGGTAGCATAACAAATAAGCCACCTTCTGCCAATAAAGAAACATAAGAATTATGTGCACTTTTATCGTTCATACCTTCCTTGCTTACGACGAACTCAGCACCTTCAAAATTACCTTCAAAATTTACATCGTAATTTGTATAATTATTAAGACCAATCCCGGTAAGTGGATGTTCTCGAAAAACTAAGAGTGCTTTCTCAACCTGCAATCTTCTGACCAAATAAGATCTGTCTTCGGTTGTAATGTTATCACTTTCATATAACATCCCGTAAATTCTAGGGTTGGTGGATTTCACTAGGTCTTCAGCCGATTGAGTTTGCATAATTCCAAATGAAGTAAGAAAAAATAAAATACCAATAAACAAATTTTTAATCTCAATTTTAGCAAAAAGTAAAGCTAAAATACAAGGTAAAAAAACAAGCATTGTACCTGACCTTCTTCCTTCTGAAACTAAATAAAATAATGCTACTAGTAAAAAACTAAAAGCTAATATTTTACTTTTCTTAACTTTTAACAAGTAAATAAAACAAGGTGCCGAAAAACAAATTAAAATAAATGAGAAGCTATTTGGACTAAGTTTGTTAAATATAAATCGAAGGTTAGACAGAAAGGGTTGCAAATTGTAATAAATTATAGTAGCAATAACACCCATCATCGTGTATTTAGCAATGGTTTGAAGCCTTATAAGACTTCGAATATTGGCCATCATGACAACCAACAATGACCAATAAAGATAATTTGGTAAAACGGCTAAACCTTTTGAATATACGTTTCCATCATTAACATTAGTATCAACTACTGAAATAATGGCCCCAAAAGAAAATAACAACGGCAATATCATTGCCTTATTTGAAAGTTTAAATAACGTGAGCTTACCATATAGTTTATAAACTATTGCGATAAAAAAGAAAATTGAAATATTTTGCCCAAAAATCAAAATCGTCGGGAACGCCATAAAAAAAGTATACCAGTTTATCGCTTCGATTTTTGTTGAATTGACATTAACTCTCTGAGTAGATTTAATATGTTGAATTGAACTCAATTTTTTACTTCAGAAATGAATTGGTATTTGAATGTAAAAGATTCTATTAAGCCGCTTAGAGATCCTAAAAAGATTTTTTTTCGATTAACAGAATAATGCAATAATAAATTCGCTGCCAGTCCCATCAATCTCCATAGAGCATACCATACATAAGAAACGTACGGGTACAGCCTACTGCTATTGTCCAATCTGACTTTTTCAAGTGACAAAAACAATCTAGAATACATCACTCGCTTTGAAAAACCCATCAA
>JANMMV010000451.1:0-3706 GCA_031373565.1 Saprospiraceae bacterium | reverse complement strand
GAAGCCTTTGGCAAAGTGGGTGAAGTCGGTTTAGGCGATTTAGATATTTCAGACGACCAAACTAAACTTTATACGGTCAATCTTTTTAATAATCAACTAGTTCGTATTAAGACATCAGGACCTACAGCTGCTAACACTGTTTCATATAACATACCAGATCCAGGATGTGACAATGCTGAATTTAGAGCTTTCGCCTTGAAATACCATAATGCTAAAATATATGTTGGTGTTACTTGTACAGCAGAAACCGCAAGAGATGATGCTAAATCTACTGCAAATGTCTATGAGTTCAACCCAATTACTGGTGCTTTCAGTCTAGTATTTAGTACGCCATACCTTCAAGGATTTTGGTATGATACGCCTACAGACGCACTTGATAATATGCAATGGTTAACAGATATTGATTTTACGGATGATGGTAATATGATCTTAGGTATCTCTGATAGATTAGGACATAAATATTGTAACGGCAATGCCAACAGATTGGATGAGCAAAAGTCAGACATCCTTATAGTGTGGAATGATAACGGCACTTGGAAATTAGAAAGTAATGGAAGTGCAGGTGCTTTGACAGGATCAGGAGTCGGTAATAATCAAGGACCCAATGGCGGTGAATTTTTTGGCGCTGACAATTTCATTGGCAATCCTTTGTATCACCCAGAGGTTGCTCTAGGCGGTGTTTTTGTTATGCCTGGTACAAATTCTGTAGCTGCAGTTGTATTTGATCCAGAGGACGATACGTACTCAGGTGGCCTACATAGATACAGTACAACAGACGGATTATTACTAGGGAGTAGAGAGCTTTACACTAGAAACACGAGTGTAAATCTGGGTAAAGCTACTGGATTTGGAGATCTTACTGCTTTATGTGCTACGCCTGAAATCGAAATTGGTAATTATGTATGGCTTGATAATAATGAAAATGGCATTCAAGATGCCGGCGAAAGCCCAATAGCAGGATTGACTATATCATTACTAGATGAAAATTGTGCGCCTTTAGCAACAACAACAACTTCGCCGACAGGTTATTATGTATTTAACAATGCAAATGTTCCTGCTGAAATTGAAGCAGATAAACAATACTATTTAGCTCTCTCTGCTACGCAAAAAGACGTGGTAACCGGAGATATAGTACTTAATGAGAACTATTATAAAATTACAACAGCAGCAAGTCTAGGTGACGCAGTCAACAGCGATGCTGTAACTACGGGATTGTCATGTGGTACGGCTGCAATGTCTATCAGAACGGGAAATACGTCCCATAACTTTGATTTAGGCTTAAAATCAGCCGGTGCATGCAGTGTCAAGTTGTCATCCACAATTAATACGACGGCTCCGAAGGTAACCGATCCAATCACAATGAATTATACATTGGAAAATTTGGGTGGTACCCTGATTAAAGGCTCAAAACTGTCAACTCAATTGCCAGTAGGCATGACCTTCAATGCAGCTGAAAATATAGGTTGGGAAAGCAATAGTGGTGTATTGACTTATACAGACAATACAATTCTAGCACCTACTAGAAGCAGTAATTCAAGCTTAACATTGCGATTTAATCCTTCTGCACCAGTTTACAACTTTGAAATAGTTACAACTATTGAAAATATCAAAGATGCAGCTGGAAACTGGATAGACGATATAGAAGGCTGTTTAGTTGATGGCAGTTATGGTATCACGGCAGGAAGTCCTGCTATATGCGATTTGGCATTAATACACGATGCTAGTAGAGAGCAAGTGATTGCAAAAAATGCAAATATTACCCTAACAACTACTGTGTGCAATCAAGGTAATCAAAAAGCTAATAATTTTACGATCATCAACTATAGAAATGATGAGTTTGATTTTGATCCAAGACTCAATCCTGGCTGGGTTATTTCACAAGATCTATTAACTATTACCTACGCAGTTAATGAAGAGTTATTAATAGGAGATTGTAGAAATTTTGATATTATTTATACTATTAAAGACAATGTAGAAATAAATGATATCGTAAACTATGCTGAAATCTCATCGCAGCAGTGCCAAGGAGTTGCAGCTAATTTCGACTTTGATTCAACACCAGATAAACGTAAAACAAATGACAACGGAGGCCAACCCAATACCGCTACCGACAATGAAAAGGACGATCACGGTGATATCGATGAAGATGATCACGATCCAGTTTTAGTCAACTTAAATCAGATTGACTTTGCATTACGTAAAACAATACAGACGCGAAGAGTAGTCCCAGGTCAGTTAATCACATTCAACTTAGCTATTATCAACCAAGGTGATGTTGCTGCATCTAGTATAAAAGTAACAGACTACATACCTGACTACCTTACACTAGAAGATGGTGCATGGACATTAGTAGGTGATAATGCTGAGCGTATTTTACTTGTACCCGGCAATTTGCAACCAGGAGCTACATATAATACACCGATCACTTTTAGGGTCGATGAAGATGCTCCAATTCCATTTAGAATACGCAATTTTGCTGAGATATCCCAAGTATTGGATGCAGCAAGGAGAGATATTTCAAATAATGACATAGACTCGCATCCTGATAATATTAAAGATTTGACTGGAGAGGATGACATCGCTTCTGCTGAAGTCGTATTGCTAGGCGTAGCATCTAACAAAGCATGTATCGCTTGTCGTCAAGGAACAACACCATCTAATGGTCAGTTTGAAGCTACCATTACCATAGAATCACAGTCGGGCGATATATGGAGCGTTGAATCATCGGTAGGTATGTTTACACTTGCAAGTACGATAGGTTCACCAGTGGCTATGCCAGATGGTACAACATTGACAGTTTCACCTGTACCTCATCCTACGCCTGGGCACAGTTATTATATATTACAAGGTGTTCATTTACAAGGTCAAGGTTATGACATAAACTTTATTAATAATTCATCCGAAATTTTACGTGTTTCAGCATCAGGTACAGCGTGCAATTTTGGTACCCTACAAGTAACAGGAATTCAATCAACTTGTGTTGCTGCTACTTTACCTTATAGTGTCAATTATGCATCTAATTTAGGTATTGATGAAGAGGATATTTCTTGGTTTATTGATGGTGGTGTAAGTGAAATAGGTAGTGGCGATAATATCAGTATCGATTGGTCAACATATCCACTAGGAGTACATACAATATCAGTCATTGTTGACGGAGCAAGTTGTGTAGCGCCAGCGGAATATGTAGTTACGACCGGCATCATGAGTACGGCATCAGTTACGTGCATAAGCGATCTAAATATATCTATGGATGGGAATTGTGAAATATTGGTCACTCCTGCAATGTTACTCGCTGGCATACCAACCCCAGGTTCACCATTTATTGTCATGTTGCTAGATGATAAAGGAAATCCAATACCTAATGCAACTTTGACAAAAGAACACATTGGCAAAACGATTACTGCAAAGTTGCTTGATGGCTGTGGAGGGAATTCTTGTTGGGCTAAGATATTTGTTGAAGATAAGTTAGCTCCTATTTCTATTTGTCGAGATATCGAATTGCCATGCCATCAATTAGATGAATATACTGGACCTTTTGAGAGGGACAATTGTGGCAGTCCTATTACCACTAAATTGGTAAATGAAACAATCACTGTCCTACCTTGTGACAATGATTATGTTAAATTGATTGATAGAGCGTACCAAGCGACCGATGCCTCAGGCAATAAGTCTGCTATCTGCAACATGACTATCAGTTTACTTAGAC
>JANMMV010000864.1:0-7800 GCA_031373565.1 Saprospiraceae bacterium | reverse complement strand
AACGGCGGTACTTTACAAAGTATCGGACGGGAGTTTTTGAGAGGTAGGTAATCATTGGCAATAAACGTATTAATACTATAACACTTAAAATTTCTTTTCTTATGAAAAATGTATTCTTATCACTAAGTGCTTTTTTATTCTTGAGCTCCCCCATAATGGCACAAGAAGTTAATAAAAAGCAATGGACCTTCATGCATGAGCGTACGGCTGACTGGTGCCCATTATGTGGCGGCTGGGGCTGGGACTTCAAGACAAAACTAATTAATGAGTTTCAAGGCAAACCAGTCGTTTTCACAGCGCTGCACCACAGTGGTGGATTATCAAATCCAACGTCAGTAGCGCTAGGCACTAACTTTGGTGGCGCTGGTCAACCTAGATTTTACGTTGATGGAACTGACCTTATTGTTTCAAGTGGTAATCAAACAGCTAGACTTGAAGATGCGAAGCTCATTGTCGATTTTAACCAAGCCTCCGTACCTTATGCAGGTATTGGTATCGATGCTATTGTTTCGCCTATAAATGGCAATGTGCAAATAAATGCAACGGTAGAAATACTAGAAAAAATAGATAACGGTGATTACTATTTAGGGCTTTATACCCTTGAAGACTTAACAGCTTATCAAGAAACAAAAGGCACAAATGCACTCCACAAGAATGTATTGACAGGTTCTGTATTTACTGAAACTTTTGGTAAATCTGTATTTACTGGTAGTGGTGAAAAAGGAAAAACTTTTCAATTTAGTACCGCAATCACTGAGGACTTACGAACAAAGATTGACAAAGTTACTATCTTAGGGGTGTTGTGGAACAAGTCAGCCGGAAAGCACTTATTTTTTAATGCTCTGGAAGTACCTCTTAAACTCCAATCATCAACAGTCAATTCTGATGTAGAGCTGGGTATGAACGTTTTTGCAAACGAAGCAGGTGATATCAATATCGACTTAAATCTTGAAGACAGTTACAGTGATGTAGTACTCCAATTGACAGATGTAAGTGGCAAAGTGGTTTCTGCACAAGAAATCTTTAATATCAATGCTGGTAAATCTAACTATCATTTTAGTAATATCGCCAGTGGTGGTACTTATTTTATATCATTTATTACTTACAAATCATTGACAACGAAGGCTGTGATTATACCATAAATCTATATCGCAAAACTAATAAAAAAAAAATACCTTGCTTCGTTGATGACAAAGCAAGGTATTTTTTTGCTAAAGCAATACTTCTAGATTAATCTTCTTTCTTTTGAGCTACAGTAAAAACCCTCGATACATTAAAACCGAAATGAATTCCACCATCAGTCCAAGAATTTGTAGTCTCAGCGATAAATCCCTTCTCTATCATGCTTGTACTGTTGGTAAAATGTAGTTGAAAAACATGTCCGCCAGTTTCAATATCAAATCCGATCGATAATGAATTTTTGATGTCATCTGCTACTTGATCCGGTGCCAAGTAAATATACTCACCCGTAACTGCAATTCTCTTTGTCAACTTGATTCTTGTTCCAATTCCAAGCGCCAATACATCATTTTTTTCGGCAATCGTTTTTACAAGATTACGATGGACTAATGTTGGACTCAACTGCAAACTAAAAACATCACTAAACTTTCTGCCCATTATCAACTGAGCAGTATAGTACATCCGTGAAGAAAAATAATTTTTCCGTTCTGGTTCAGCAAATTTTACAGTCTTTACAGCTGATGTCAAAAGCAAACCCATAGAAATTGGCATATTTTTCTTACCTTTTGATTGACGAAGAAACTTGTACTTGGCCATCGCATCGTACGTTTTTTCAAAATTACTTCGACCGATACCGATTGTGAGCCTGTCAGTCAAACCATAGTCAAACCCAAGTCTCATTGTTGCATTATCCAAGCCAAATAGTTCGTACGCCCCCCCATTGATCGTTCCAAATCTATGTCCAATTTTAAAATCTAAAACGCCACCAGCTGTACTTTCAAGGGAGTGGAGGTTGATCACTCTATTGGTTTTGAAGCTCGCAGTGGCATAATCTGTTGTTTGTTCATCTTCTCCAAGCAAGGCCAATAAGTCGTCATCTTGCGCTTTGATATTAAATGAAAGGAAAAATAGGATAACAGCAAAAAATGGTTTAAAGTGTTTATTTAAGTACATAAGTTATGTTTTTACATTTAAAAAAGGGAGTATACTAAAATCAAAAAGCCATCTTAGTAAAATGTACTAAGATGACTCAAAAAATCTATTTAGCGAAAATAGAGCATACTTATTTATTTAAGGCAGCAAGTGAAGCAGACACTTTTATTTTAACAACCTTGGCAATCTGCTCTTTTACTACAGCAGGTATATCTATCTTATAATCGGCCAATGCGGCGCTAAAATTTGCTAAAACATCTAGTTTTCCGTCTTTGACATTTATCGTACCATCCGTTGTTATAACTTTGGTCACACCATGCATAGTCAAATCACCTGTTACTTTCACGTTTTGCACTCCTGATTTTTTAGGGTCAAAACCTGAAACGGTTCCTTTGAAAGTTGCTTTAGGGAATTTAGTAGATTCAAGATAATTTTCGTTGAAGTGCTCTTGCATCAATGCTTTTTCAAATTGAAATCCTTTGATCAAAACACCCCATTCTATTTTATTTGTAGATGCATCGAAAACACAATTGGCTGCTTTGTTAGTGGCCTCGATCTTCTCTAGTGACGATCCTGCACTGAAGTAAATACTACCCGTTTTGGTGAAAGATTTCTGGCCAAATGATTGCGATGTCAACAAAAAGCAAAAAAGAATAAGTAAGCATGAAGTGCTATTTTTTGTGATTGTATTCATAATAAACTATTTTTTTATTGTTTAAGAACTGCTAAGGGTTTACAGTGATAAGACGACTCGTAAAAAAAAGATTTAGGTAAAAAAAGATTAAAATTTACTTAATGAACCTTTAAAACTACTTATAAGAGCACCGTTCAAGTGACACATCAGTGAGCATACCCGCACAAAATCCTTTGACCGTTATTTCGTCACCGACTTTTACTGCTACTATTGCATCTTTGGCTTCAAAGCCACAGCTTATCGAAGCCATCATATCTCCTGTATCGAGAGACAAGCTACTACCTGTTTCTACTGTATTGATAGAAAGGACTTTTCCTTTTACTTGCAAAATTTTATCTAGGTATTTGGTATTGGCGGCGGCTTCATCTTTGGTAAACTCAGCCAATAAATCTGATGGCGTTAATATTGCATCAGCATCAGCGTTTGCGGTTTCAAGGTGTGGTTTATTCCACATCTGGTATCCGACAAAAGCACCTACTAGCGCCAAAATTGCAATGACGAACATTATTTTTCTACCCATGATCTTATTTGTTACTAATTATTAATTATTAAGACTACCCTGTGTTATCCAAGCTTCTATTTTCGCAATTGAACAGTTTCCGATTTTAGGAGAACTTTGTGGCATAGCACTAAATCCAGAAGTATGTTTTATGGAACCTATTAACGATCCATCGTTGACATACTTCAACACTTCGCTGTGTGTTGATAGATTTACATTACCTAAATTAGCGGCGGCACTGTGGCACGAAATACAGCCATTATCATTAAAAACCTTATTAATGTCGTTCGCAAAACTCATACTCGTAGTCACACATGTGGATGATCCTGTTGGGTATAGTTCTTCTTCATTGTCGTAATAACAACCAGCAGCCATCATGACTACTGCCAAACTTATTACTACCTTACTTTTGTAATTTATCATATTTTTAATTGTTTTTACCACCTTGGTTGACCCAAGATTTGATTTTCTTGATGGTACAGTCAGGTAACTTAGCCCCACCTTGTGGCATCGGTTTGTAATTATTAGACCAAGTGATTGATCCTATCAGTCGATTATTGGCAATTGATGCTTTTACGCCTTCATAATTTTCTAAATTGATTCCGCCACCTACATTTCCAGATCTATGACAAGTTACACAAGCTGCGATACTAGGTTTTACAAAAGTATTGTAACTAACTGCTAGCGTATCGCAACTAGTAATATTATCACATTTTAAGTTTTTAGCCCCTTGCTCTATCCATTTTTTGATTAGTGCTATGCTTGCAGGTGAAAGTTTTGTTGCTGGTGGAGGTGGCATGATCTTGCTCGCGGATGTTTGTGTTATTGATTTGTACAAATCAGAGTTAGATGGATTGCCCACTTTTACCTCTTTCAAAATATTAGTATACTTATCTAAGATGACTCCTTCTTTATGACTAGCTGCATTGTGACATCCTTGGAATGCACAACTCTGGGTCAAAATTGGTAAAATATCTCGCTCAAAATAAACTGTATCGGGGCTACAAGGTATACCCATCGGATCTATTGGAAGTGGTGGCAATATATTGTAAAAAGTGGTGTCACATATTGCGCTATTACAGGCAATTATATACGTGCGTATGATATCAGTCTGTCCATTTGATGTCCATACCAGACAATGATTATTGTCAATATTTGCGGTTCCTTGTCCACTTGGAACGACAGGACCTAACTGAAAAGTAGTGCTCCCGCTAACGATAATATCGTCGACGATCGGGCATTGTGGTAGGGTGCTAAGAACAGTGCTATCCACTTTAACGTCGATCGTACTTGATGTGACTTTGTCTTCATCACCAATAATCGTTGGATAGTGCTTGCAAGCAAAAAGAGTAGCCAACAAAAAAACAAAGACATAAATATTTTTATTCATAAACATATATTTGTACAAAGATAATAAAAAAATACGATCAATTAATTAAATTTATTGTTAAAGCTGAACGAATTTTATGGTCGACGTTGCACCGTTACCGCCGCTAACATGAAGTAAATCCATGCTTCTGGTGTCGGAAGAAATCACTTCCCAATCTTCTGAAATTTCTTCTAAAAGTGAAGACGATTGCCAATTGAGTATAAATTTTGTTTTGCCACTATCATTTACTAACTGCCAAGTACCATTGGAATTAACTCCTTGAGATTTTGCGATTGCAATGCCATTTGCGGCAAAATCAAAGGAATATGATGAGTAATGACTGGTTTGGTTGCTTGACTTGTCAATAAAGCTTTCAATTTTCCAAGCTCCCACAATATTGGAAGGTGATGTATTCACGGGGTCATTTGGCCCGCAGGCGACAAAAAATAGCATGGAACTGAAAATTAGATACTTCATCTTTAGCTTATTTTTAAATTATAAAACATGTTGAAAATATTCAAATGATATTTCAAAGGTATACAAGTGGCAAATAGTCAGCAAAAAAATGAAATTGAATTGGTCTTATAGTTACCTGAATCGGACAAAAGTTCATCTTAACCACAATTATGACCTTTTAAGTACGCTAAAACCATAAAAAATGGTGGTTTATTTGTAACTTTGAATCATGAAAACAGTTAATTTTGTCATTTTCCTAGTTAGTTTTTTGAGCCAAATCGGGACATCGCAGCTACATTTCAAAGGTTCAGTATCTTTTATATCTGATGCTCCTTTAGAAATCATTAAAGCTAAATCGACAGAACTTTTCGGCGATGTTGATTTTGCAAACCAAGCATTTACTTTCGGTGTTAAATTGAAAACGTTGAGAGGATTCAATTCAAAATTGCAAGAGGAGCATTTTCATGAAAATTATTTAGAAACCAATCGGTTTCCTGTAATTAGATACAAGGGCAAATTGATTGACAAATTTGATCCTAAGGTAGACGGTACTTATATTGTGCGCTCGAAAGGAATATTCCTTATCCACGGCATCGAAAAAGAACGAATCCTTAAGAATACGGTACAAATCGTCGCTGGCAAGATCAGTGTTAGCAACGAATTCGAATTATTGCTAAGCGACTTTGATATAGATATCCCAAAAGTCGTAAATAAGAAGATATCAGAGAAAGTCAAAATTATAGTCTCAGCTAATTCCATTTGAAAAGAAGCATTTACATATGGTTCACTATACTCGGGTGTCAAATTAATGTATTTGGACAATACTTGCACTTTAATATTCATCCATTAGATAGAAGTCTAGTAAACGCTACCTATACTGTACTTTACAGATCTCAAAATGATGCTTTGATGATCGGCACAGACAAAGGCTTATACGCTTTTGACGGAGTACATTATTTATCACTCCCACGCATTGACAAAGGATCTAACCATGTCACAGCCATTGAATACGATGGATCAAAATTGTGGATAGGATACCATGATGGGTCCATATTTCATTACGATCATCACAAACTTGTAGAGTGGCAGATCCCAGAGGGTCATCCTAACAAACCTATAACAGATATTACTTTCCATAAAGACGTAACTTGGATTTCGACTTACGGAGAAGGAGTTTACATTTATCAAGACCAGGTCCTTTATAATATAGATTCTGACGATGGATTGCCATCAAATGACATATATGCGATGACTATCAATGATCTCGGAGTAGCTCATTTGGGGACTGACAATGGTGTACAAGTCTGTGATTTCAAGGCCTTGAAAAAGGGTGTACTACCTTACAATTGCCATGCAGAAGCTAGCAAATGGATCGTGACCGATATTATTCAAAAAACACAGTTAACGCCGCTGTATCTGGTGACGCAAGACAATGAAATTTGGGAGATTTTAAATGCAGAAAAACCAAAGGCAATACTATTACACAAAGATTCATCTAAGCCCAATGTTCAAGCTTTTGAAGGTGGATTTATATATTTTGATCGTGAAAAGAATAGATTTGAAGTTAAAAAAACAAGGGATAATAAACCCATCGTCTTGAATTATAAAGGAACCCAACTTATAGACCCACAAGTGTTTTATCTCGATGACGAAAATAGATTATGGATAATATGCAGGAACAACGGTCTTTTGTCCTCAGATATTGACATTAGAAGTTTTGAATCAACAATTAATGATGTCCAGCACTTATTTGTACACGATAATAAACTCTATGGAGCTAATGAAAAAGGTCTTTACCAATTAGCAGGCAATGGCTTCTCTAAACCCATTCTTGAGGGTTTTCATTTTATTTCACACTATATTGACGAGAAATCTAAAGAAATCTGGCTTGGTTCGTACAATAAAGGAATTGTCATTGTAGATAGTAAAACGATGCGCCTAAAGTCAAAGTTAGGTACTACTGCAGGATTGGCAAATCTAGATATCTTAAGTTTAGAGAAGACAAGCGATGGTTTTTGGGTCTCTACATTAGCAGGGATTCACCTATTCAATAATGAAAAAAAGTTGCAAAAAATTTATGCCAAAGACCGTGGCTTGCCTGTAGACTATAATTATACCTTGACAGCGGATAAAAAAGATAGATTATTGGTAGGGACTGATGGTCATGGTATATTAGTTTTCAATAAATCATTAAAACTTTTTGAGCCTTTTGTACCAAAAGGAAGAGTAACGTCGATTTTACCAATGTTGGACAATAGCCTATTTTATATCGAAACCAATCATGGGCTTGTACATCTTTCTCAAAGTGGCAAGGCTATTAATAGGATTTCACAATTACCAAGCGATGGAGTCAACTCTATCGTTAAAGACAAATATGACAATGTACTGCTAGTGCTGAGTGATGCTATATATAATGTTGACCTTATAAGAAATAGTATTCTACCTATCTCCTCAGATATAAAAAACGACAATTCCAAACCACACTTTGGTGCTATGTGCTATGATGGTGCTAACCATACCGCATTTGGCGTAGAAAATAACACGATATATCAAATAGACCTTCGTCATAAATCAAAAGCATCACCCGGTTTACATATTCAGCATATGTGGTTGGGTAACAAAGAAATATTTGACGACAATACAAAAGTGAATTATGATCAAAATGATCTC
>JANMMV010000843.1:0-15579 GCA_031373565.1 Saprospiraceae bacterium | reverse complement strand
TTTCATAAAGTACATAACTATTGAGAATATCATCATGGTACCATATATTTCCTAATGTCGAGCTCACATAAAAGCCATTGTTGGTTCCTTCCTGAACAAAAATGCTTAGTAAATCCAAAGGTGGTAATGTACCTGGAACAGGATTCCATGTCATGCCTCCATCTGTTGTTTTATTGACTAATCCATTTCCTATCATCCACATAGTATTTGCATCAGTGGGATGAAAAGCAATATTGGTAACCTGACTATTAAATACAGTGTTTGCCGGTTTTGTAATGGTATTCCAAGTCATACCTCCATTTATACTCCTTCTCATTTGATTTGGTAACCAGCCTATCACAAAAACATTAGGATCTGAAGGAGACTGATGGAAAAACTCAAGAGAAGTTGTGCCATTGCCCAAAGTACCATTGGAAATGTTAGTCCAGGTATCGCCACGATTGGTACTCTTCCATATATCTCTATAATTGGTATATATAGTATTTCGATCTGCTGCATCAATAATAATTTTCTGGCGCCAAACCGCATCATGGCCTATTTGTGTATTGGTAAGAAGGGATTTTGAAACATAGGTTTGCGTTGTAGGATTATAAATGGTTCTTTGTAAGTGCTGACCGTTTTGGATCGATCCATACACTATATTGCTGTCAACTGGATCTATAGCCACTTCTAAACCATCACCTCCCAAAGGTTGGAACCAATCGCCATCCATGTTTACCTGCACACCAGCATCTTGTAAGCCAACCAAGAAGTTGTTTCCGTATTTCGAAGAACGAACACTTGATAATTGAATAATAGGCAATGTCTTAATATGGGTCCAAGTATTCCCACCATTTGTAGTATAACTCAAGCCACCGTCATCAGCAAACCAGAATCTATTCGTTCCGGGTTGCCATTTATAATCGTGTTGATCGACATGAGGAGTATTGATAACCTGCCAAGAAGTACCGCCATTAAGTGATTCAAAAACCTGTACTGAACCATATAGGATGTGATTGGCATTAGCAGGGTTTACTTCCATTCTAAAATCCCATGCCCCTCCTAACCAAGTTCCCGGGAAACTATAACTTGGGTTAACCAACGTTGTGATAATATCCGTAGAAAATGTATATTTCATTACCATCCCACCATTGGGAGTATAGTTTTGGTTGGGATATACGGAGATATAGGCTATATCAGGATTGTTGGGACTTACACTAATCTGCGCAGGCCTTCCCTCGCTGTCAAGTGGACATGTTTTTAAGGTAAACGTGGTACCACCATTGGTTGAGACATAAAAATAGGAAGTATTAGGGCCTCCAATAGGATGCTGGTTCGTACCTGATCGAGTGGTAACATAGATGATTTGTGGATTGGTAGGATGAAACTCAATGTCATTGGCTTTCGCCGAAGCAGGTAGGGAAGCATTTTTGACCCATGTTACCCCATGGTTGCTTGATTTGTAAAGGCCACTACTTGTACAGGCATACAGCGTTCGTCCATCTGGAGCCATAGACAATTTAAAAACTTGAGAAGCCGTGCTCAAAGGTAAACCTACTATCGCCCATGTATTACCACCATCCACAGATCTTAATACACCTCTATTTTGATTAAACCAGCTGTCATGATCGTCCGTAGAAACATATAAAGTATCCGTATTATTCGTATTGTAAACAAGATCACCGACACTCTGATGATCCCAAAAATCGCTGATGACATTCCATGTCACACCTGCATCGGTTGATTTCCAAAGCCCACCTTCTGGGGCAGAAGCCCATATTATATTTGTATTAGTAGGATGGAAATTGACCCTTTCTACACGTCCGTTATTGGTATTAAACACAGAATTGGTTTGTCCGATATAGGTGAAATTAGATGTGCTTAAGGATCTAGATCCACTATTTTGGTTATATTTTTTTAGAGACTCAAGCCTTTCGTCTTGCCAAATATAATTGTGATTAGCATCTTCTACATTGCTCGCAAAAAGTAGGTATTTTTGCAGTTTTTTGATCACTCTCGGATTTACCTTTTCACGACCGTAAGCGACAAGTTTGTCTTCAAATACTTTCTTAACCTTGGACGGTCTAAGCTTTGCGTCTTGGAAAATTTCCATCCAAGGTATGTCATTGAAACTAAGTGTCTCCAATTGATTAATTATCCCTGTTTCATAGGCAACTCGGTCAGCTTCTCTTCTGCTTTGTGCCATGAGTAACTCGGATGAGCCTAACACTAAGAAAAATGTCATAAAAATGAGATGGTACAATCGGAAAACAGAAATTGTCAAAAATCTTTTCATTTGTAGGCAAGTTTAGGAAAAATCTAAATGCAAAATTTGAAAAAAAAAATAATTTCGACAAATTTTCTCGTTAAAATGTTGCAAACAATGTAAATACGCCGATGCTTAAATCTTAAGTGGTCATGGCTGAAGAAACCTTTTATAACCACCATGCTCAAAGGCTACTGCCAATTTTGGAAAAAACACGTACGTGGGCAAGTATACATACAACCACATTCTCCAGACTTTGATCCAATTGAAAGGGCAAAATAGAACTACTGTATTTAAATCAATTGATGTGTTCCAAAGAGAACCTAAGACTGGTAAACAAATATCAAATTTGATTTTAAACATTTAGTAGACTTGACAAAAATGAAGTTAAGATGCAAATCAGCGGAAGATGGTGTAGTCAAAATAAAGAATCCGCAGACCATTTCGCTCATATATCGAATATTGTTCATTTTACACGCTGGGATATGAAAACATTTGCATGGCTGAAACGAGAAAGTATAGATTTAGTGACCCTGAAAAATGTGCAAGGAGAAATCAAAAAATTAGGTAATTGAGTTCCTAATCAATTTCGTGAAGTCAAATCCATGCTAAATGAAAATGAATTGTCACAAAAAACATTGGATAATAAATGATTTAATTTCGATCAGCTAACTCATTATAATCTATTAATCCGTCATAAAAATGAATGTGAGATTGTAAAATGATAAATTTAACACAGAATTAATGGCAAAATAATACACCATTTACAAAATTATGATGAGATATCGAAATTATTTTCACAACACATTAAATAAATAAGACATGCGTATAAATCTATATATGATAACTTTACGCAAATTTATAGAAGTCCAAAAAGAAGTATTTGTTAATGATTGTAAGCGTAAATACTTACTATATAGTTTTTTACATATTAAATTAAATACAATGTGATTCGATTGTATATTAATTGGTAAAATATTTGTCATTTAGAGAAGTACGCGTATTTTTGCAGTAGATTAGTCCCATGTATTCGTATAAGGTCGAGTGTTCAGCCCCCCGTCGTAGCACTTAGACAACAAAAAATGTTACAATGAAGAACATAAAATACGTCTACAACGAGCACACGTTACAATATGAAGAACACAAACTGTCGAGGAAAGAAAAATTTCGTCGCAGTTTGTATTTTTTATCTGCCGTTGTATGTACCGCAGTTTTAGTTTTTGTTTTGGCTTACCAGTACTTCCCTACGCCAAAAGAAAAAGTTTTACAGAAGGAAAAAGAGCAATTAGACTTTTATGTCGGCCAGCTCAATGAAGAGTATGATGTCCTTTCTAAGAAGATAGAGTCTCTCCATGAGAAAGATGGACAGATCAATCGTATGATTCTAGGTGCGAAGCCTATAGATGAAGGAATTTGGAACGGTGGTACTGGTGGTCATGACAAATATGCTTTCCTTGAAAATTATAAGGAAACAGGCAAGATCCTAAAATCCAATCTAGAGCGAGTAGAGAAACTCAAATTCAAAATTGACATCCAGAAAAAATCTCTTGATAGCTTATATAATGTAGCGACGATCAAGGAGAAAAAACTCGCGAGCATACCATCTATTAAACCAGTCAAAGAAACAGCCCTTAGAAAAGATGTAAAGTTTCTTTCAGGTTTTGGTACCCGTATCCACCCGATACACAAGCTTCGTAGATTCCATAAAGGTATTGACTTCACAGCACCACAAGGTACAGATATACAAGCGACGGGAAATGGCCGTATTGTGTCAGTCAATAAAGCAGGAAGTGGTTATGGCAAAAATGTCTTGATCGATCATGGCTATGGTTATAAGACCTTGTACGCACACATGCACACCATCTCCGTACGCCAAGGCGAAGTAGTCAAAAAAGGTCAGAAAATAGGCTTGGTAGGAAGCACTGGTTCATCAACAGGAGCACATCTACATTATGAAGTATGGCTAAATGGAATAGCTATCAACCCGATTGATTTCTGTTTAGATGGCCTTACTGCTAAAGAGTACCAAGATCTTGTCAAAAGAGCATCTGTAGACAATCAATCTCTAGATTAACAACACGTATTATACTAACAACTCAATACTAGCCCAAGCGTTCTCTTCGTTTGGGCTTTTTTTTTACCTCGTCCTGTACACCGTCGAATACCATCCATCGGCATACTTCTTCCATATCGAGCTGTCGATGACCACATCTATATCGTTTTTGGTTATATAGTAATCGGCAAGTGTGTCAACGGTATTACGAACCTCTACAGTAGTGCTCATTGACCTAGCGTAAGGCAGCCAATAAAATGCTTCTTCGTGGATGACTATTCTACTATTAGGCGCTAACTTGACTTTACTAACATTAGCATGTATTTCTGCCACATCATAATAGTAAAGCTGAAATGGAAATCTCGTTTCGTTAATGTAAACACTCCAAAGTAAGCCAACTGAATATATCGTTGCAAGGACTTTATTACTGAAAACACGAAATAGTACAATGCCGATCATCACCCAAAATACTAAGCCGTGCCAAGAAAGGTTACGATAAAATGGCACTTTGCGCATAAGCAAAACAACTACGAATAATCCTATAATAATCCCCAGATAAAACACAAAAAGCGACTTTTCATCTTTATTTCTTCCCAAAACGAAAGCGATAAAAACCAACAAGATCAATCCTACCCATACATAACCTCCAAGCCCTAACCAGTCATTGAACAAACCCGTAAAATAATGCTCATCTCCGATGGACTTTACAAATCCTAGTACCGATTGAGAAGGCACACTTGCGACGTACTTATTGGCTAATAAAGATCGCAAGCCGCTAAAACACAAGACAGGTAAATACAACAAATAAGTCATCGAAGCACTTACTAAAGTCATGAATGCAAACTGACGATCCCATTTATTTTGCCTGATCATCAGCGTAACATAACTACTACCCAAACCAACCCAAATATACAACCACGATGGTATCGTCCACATGCCTAGTGCACAACAGATACCATATATCCACAGATCTCTTGACTCTTGGAGCTTTGCGTAATTATACAAATGTACAAACGCCAACCAACCAAGCAAAATATACAAACTATATCCTCGAGCTTGGGTCGCATAGCCAAAAACCGGTAACTGTACAGCTACCAATGCAATAATTAACAATCTCAACCATCGATCAGAAATCCACTGTCCAATAAATCGATCTACCGACAGCAAAGTAATTATATAACATAGAAATGAAATGATCTTACCAGTTGTGATTGCATTGCCAAAAAGCTTATACGCTAGATGATTTAATAGATTGAAAAAAATGTGATTATTGGGCAAAGGATAATAACTGGCAGTAAGCCATAACGGCTGCTCAGCAAAGAAATAACCAGAAAATATTTCGTCTGTGGCGGCATCTATCTTAAGGACGTAGTATATCCAAATCGTCAGGCTTAAAGCTATAATAATCACAGAATTAGAAACAATTTCTAGATCGCTTTTCGCATTTTGGGCAGCTAATTCTACATTTCGTTTTAACTTATTAATAGCCCATAAAGCAAGGACAGCCACCAATATTCCTACTCTTGAAAACCACAAGCCAGCAGTATATGTAGCGGGATTAAAAAAATCCTTTGTCCAGTTATCTTTCTTGTAAATATGCGCATCTGCGCCCGTAATTAAAGCGATAAATTGTTCATAGGAATATGTGTGATACAAGACCGCAAATAGGATCACACTAAAGCCAAGAATCAGGCTCATCGTCTTTCCGACCTTATCTAACTTAGACACCATAGAGCCGTTTTGAAAAGTTCTGTGTAATGCGCTTTAGCCATATGTGGCAGAAAAATATACACGCCAAAACAATCGCGATACCTAACTTTCTTTCCGTGCTTTTGCAGGATAAATTCATTTGTCTAAACTTAATTTTCAAAAAAGTGCAGCGCAGCATCAAGCTGTTTCGGAATCTTCTTACAATGATTCAAAAGTAGGAAAAATGATTGGTTTAAGACGCATTAGTCTTGAGATAGAATTTTTATTTAGGAAGTCTACTAGCCACACTTGCCCTTTGCCGCAAGCTTTAGCTACAAAACTCAACTGACATGAAAGCTTAACGGGTTTAAGAAATAATTGATTTTGAATCAAAAAACCTGTAAATCAACACAAATGTTCCATCGAGAAACTGAACTTCGTTTAACCCAATAACCTAAAATTTGGGTTTAATTACTGACCAGCAAATTTAATAAACCAGTTGTTCCGCAGTTGAACTTCATTCCGTTCCATCATCCTCTTCCTTATATCTACATGGGGTAATTGTCCATATTAATAAAAAAACACAGGCACCTATCAGTGTCCAAAGAACATCATTCCAATCAAAATGTCCTCTTGTTGTTATTGTCTGTAAAAACTCCCAAGAAAGAAGCCCTATTACTGAAATCAAGTTTGCCGTGATATGCTTATCCTTTTTAAACCATTTACTAGTCTGCTTCAATTGTGGAATTATAACAACAAACAAAGCTGCTATTCCAATGGCAGGAAAAAAATTAGGTGCAATTCCTAACAAGTATTTTATCAACAAACTATTGCCAATGTAATTGGGTCTAATGTGGTCTTGTACTTGTTGATATGCAATAAAGCAAAGTGCAAACAACGTAAACCAATAGTATATACTCTTCGATGTCTTCATTATTTTCTATTTGTTTAGCTTTTATCTTACTTTGACTTTCCGTAAAAATACGATATGCTGTGTTCTGTGTCGTCATAAGTGACCACGTCTTTGTCTTTGTGAAAATCAAAAAAGCTTAACATTCCAAAGTCACCCGAGGTAAATGCCGTATGCGTAAGCAATATGCCAAAAATTGTACAAGTCCACAGCTGGCTTGTGAAAAACAGCATAATTATTAGACTTGTCGTAATCGTTACAAATGGCGCAAGCGCCACTATTCGAAACTCCTTTTTGTTAGCTACAAATTTGTCTGCCAGCGCCATAAAGTAAAACTTTTTCAAGTTAGCGTCATACGACGTATTCAATGCGCCTTGTGATTTGTATGCTAATACATGGATATATTCGTGCAATGGAATGAGCAAAAATGCAAGGCCAAGGCCATATGAAAAATGAGTAAAGCCGTCACCCAAATTGAAAGATCCTGTTCTGTAATTATACCAAAACCAGAAAATGCCTATTGCTGCTATAATCACATTTATGACGGTGTAAAAAACTGAAATGCCCGTCCGCTTATTTAAGTATGTCCTTACAAATGGAATAAGCTCTTTATGCCCTAAGCTTTCAAGTAATTCGTATCCATTTTCTTCTAAATCCTCAGGTTTAATTTTCAATTTAATTGTGTTTTTATTTTTTTGAAATCATTTTAATATAGAAGCTATAAATCATGTCTTTACTTGCAACCAATTTACTGCCGGATATGCTTGCCTTTTTTGCATTCCATATTTTTGGAATCGCTAATCTTCCTTGTGAAACAGAATACATCCATATCAAGTCAATCGCATTTGCAAATAAGTTTACTCTGTAAAACAATGATGGTATTTCTAGTTCAAAGCCAACTTTATTTAAAGTCCGCTCATTAAAAAAATAGGATGTCCCGGATATATTTACCGTCTCTGGCACAAAACCATTTTCTATTTGAGAAATGATATTCAATAAGCCTTCTAGATGGTAGGTCAATAATCGATTTCGAAATTGAATTCCTGATTTATATTTTCTCATCACAAATAGATAGTCAAAACTACTCCCACTATGTATATCAATTTGAATATCATTTGGCATGTAGCCTAACAACATAGGTGAATAATATTTATAAATGCCAGCAAGTTTAAAGAATGGTGCGGTAGTGAATTGACCAACAGGTATGTAAAAGAGAAAAAGCAAGCTATAAATAAGGTGAGAATAGGTAAGCTCGATCATAACAAGCGCTGGATAGAAACCAATTACCAAAAGTAATACTGCCTCAAACCATTGTAAAAATATAGGTTGTCTATAAAAGTCATTCATACATTCAGGTCATTTTTAAATCTCGTTAATATACCGGCTCTTTATTTATTTGCGCTCTCTTTTGCACAAAACTAGGCCACCATTAGTATAAAAGCAGCATCATCATTTTCTTGAATAATACCCTTAAATGAATAACAGCCCAAAACAATCATCATGAGTAATTCAAGTTCGTTTATGGACTTATCAATAATGCTTAAGACAGTCATCGGTTTCTGAGTGGCATCCAATTTGTAATAAAGAATTTCATTTTCGTCCTTATTGAAAAATGACAGTTTGGCTAATGGCGAGTTACTTATCTTACAGGAATAAAGATTCCCGCTTTCAAACTCAATGTTAGCTTTGCTACCAAAGAAATTTCTTTTTAAGCTAAGGAATTGCTTTCCTTCTTTTTCAATAATGGTCCCTGGATTCCAAAAACCTTCATTACGAATGGTGTAACTCTTTCCATCGAATTCGAATGATACTCTTGCAGATTTCTCTTCTCTAAGTTCCAGCAATACAACGTCATTGCTTCTCAATACGATATTCTTTTTAGAAAATGACCAAGTCAAATTCTGATTAAGAAGTGATTTTAATTGTGCCATTTGTACGATTTTAATTGTTTACCAATATGTCGCTGAACAAAACAAATAATTACAAATTTTGGAAAATATTTTTTAATCTTGTAATTCCTGCATTAGGAAACGAAGGTGGGAAAGGTGATTCCCGTAGAGTTTTTTGAGATACCATTTAATTCCGTAGTTGAATAAAACGGTGAGGGGAGATAGAATGACGATGAGAATAAGCCACACCTTGATTTGTAAACCGAGTTCAATAAAGTCTTTTCCGGTAGAAACATGTAGGCCTATAAAAGCACCGGCTAACGATGCAATTGGCGATAAAATGTTAATGCCCCACCGATAAAACCAAAGAAATTTTTCAAAATTAGTTACTAGGTGGATCAGATTTTCTTTGATGGACTTGTTTTCTACATGCAAATGGTTGAGCAATGATAGTTTTTTGAAGTAATAATAACTAAATCCGCCACTTACAATAATTGTGATAATTGAAATATCTCTGATCGTTTGGTCTTTTGTTAGGAAAATCACCACTACACAAACTACCATAAATAAAACGGTAAACCACAATTCAAAACGGACACTATTTTTCAACAAATCAATAGTATTAGCAGCCTTAATGTGCAGCATCGCACGCAATTGTTGATCGTTCAACAACTGCTTATCAGTTTGCTGTGCCTGCTGCTTCCATGCTCCTTTTAAATCGTCTAAATCCATTATGATGTCAATATTACTTTTAATTTCTATCTAATACGATTCATTTTTACTCTTTCATTATTTTGTGTGATGCCTAACGTTTCAGCAATCTCTTCATAGGGTATATCGTCCAGATAAAGCATCATCATTGCCTTTTCAATTTCATTAAGCTGTTTGATGGCATTTTCCAACATTTGAAATTGTTCCCTTCTTGTTTCTGATTCGATATCATCAGCAATGTGAAACTGCAGTGTATCAATATCAGTTGATTCGGGAATACGGCTTGTTTTGCGGAGAGAAGAAATGGCGGTGTTTAAAGCAATACGATACATCCATGTGGTAATTTTCGATTGTCCTTTGTAAGAATGAAATGAACGCCACAACTGTAAAACAATCTCCTGAAACAAATCTCTTCTATTTTCATCATTTCGCTCATACATCAAACACACTTTATGAATCAATCCTTGATTCTCGTTAATGAGTCCCACAAATTCTTTTTCTGAAATGTTGTTGTCCATTATTAGTCGCTAGGTGCGCTATAGAATTACAAAAGATTAATTTTTATTTGAAAAAACCAAAATATGGATCCAAAATGTTGAGTACGTCCTCTTGTAAAAAGTACCATACTTCAAAAGTAGGAAAAAGGATTGATATGGTCTCCATTGGTCTGCAACATATATTCTAAGGTATGCTAAACCTTCGCTTCTTTCAAAAAAAAGAAGAAGTATCAATTTTCTCAAAAAAAAACAACAGCTTGTTTCTCATGATAATTCTAACTTTCGTTTAAAAACTATGCAATTCAACGAAGTCTTCCTTCCGAGTAAGATCTATTGAATATCAGCATGTACCAAGGAATCTATATCTTAGTCAGTTCACTATAACCTTGCGACTTGCCGTTTTTCATAGATTCGCTTTTAACAAGACCATACTTAGGTGACCACCATTCGGTTACTTCACTAGAAAATGTAAACAGCGCTTTAAACTTAGAATTATATGTGATTTTTAGGCAATCAAAAGTGCCCGCCGGTGTTGTAATTGATTCACTCCCAATAACTTTACGGTCGGTAATCTCAAAAGTCAGTGTTACTATTTTCAATTCTCCGCTATACACTTCCGCCTTAAAATTTCCGTCCTTTAGTGTTGAAGCTGGATTTATGTCAAAAGGATATAGGATATTTGTCTCGTCAATCTTTACTTCCATATCTTGAAAACTCTTGAGCTGATCTGGACCTAGGATGTGTTGCATGCTGACAGAAATTACATTATTTGCGCAAGACATCTTAACGTCACCATTAAATATTTCTTCGCCCTCATCATCAATAGCTTTGGTGCGAATATCTGCTTCATAACCGTTTTCTAGAGGCAAAACTTCCAAGACTTCACTGGTTGTTTTGGATGCTAGCTTTCCTTTTTTATTATAATGTGACATCTCAGTCTTAGATCCTTGCTTCATTTGATGGAAGAGGGTACATGATTGAGCGTAACTGGTACAAGTAAATAGCATGGATAGAAAAAGTGAAACAAGGACTTTCATTTGGTTAATTATTTGAGTTAAAATAAAAGAGTCAATCCGCATACACTTATTACAACAGAAAGTTGCAAAGTGGCTTTGATTTTTATAAACAAAAAAAAAGCGCCGATCGTTCCCTTAGGTACAACCGACGCTTTGTCATTTCTTTCGTACTCAGATAATTACTCTTGTACTAACTCGAATTGGATCTTCGTTTTTACTTCTTTATGAAGGTGAAGGTCTGCAGTATATGTACCTACTTCCTTAATTTCTTCAGCAAAGTGAATTTTTTTACGCTCGATATCGAGATCTAATTGATCTTTCAAGGCAGCTGAAATTTGTACACTTGTTACACTACCGAAGATCTTTCCTGACGTACCAGCTTTGACACCGATTTTAAGGATTTGACCTTCAAGTTTTGCAGCCATTACTTTGTACTCGTCAAGTCTTGCCAATTCTTTGGCATCGTCTTCTGCGATGATACCATCCAACTTCTTGCGATTTATTGAATTTGCATTTACTGCTAGACCTTGAGGTATCAAATAATTACGACCAAAACCAGGCTTTACTTTCACGATATCGTGCTTGTCACCTAATTTATCTATATCTTTTAAAAGGATGATTTCCATGATTCTTCTTAATTTTTAAAGATTATTTTAATAAATCTGCCACGTAAGGCAAAATAGCCAAATGACGTGAACGTTTAACAGCTACCGCTACCAACTTTTGGTATTTAAGTGAGTTGCCAGTGATTCTACGAGGTAAAAGCTTGCCCTGCTCATTGATAAACTGAAGTAGGAACTCAGAATCTTTATAATCGATATACTTGATGCCAAATTTCTTAAATCGGCAATATTTTTTTCTTTGAGATCCAATAGTAGGATTACTAAGGAACTTTATATCATCTCTAGATGCCATTTTTCTTTAATTTTAATTGTGAGATAGGTTGATGATTATTCTTCTTCGTTGCTTACAACATCTGTAGCTGTTTCCTCAGCAACCGGTGCTACTTCTTCAACTACAACTGGAGCTACTGTTTCAACAACAACTGGCGCTGCCGCTTCAACAACAACTGGCGCTGCCGCTTCAACAACTGCTGGAGCTGCTGCTGCAACAGCTGGGGCTGGAGCTGCTACTGGAGCTGCAGTGGCTGGAGTCTCTGCTGGAGAACCGTCAAAAGATTTTTTCTTAGATTCCTTGCGCTTGTAAGCACTAATTTTACCTGTTCTACGGTCTTCGTTATACTGAGCACCATACTTATCAAGTTTGATCGTTAAGAAACGCATGATTCTCTCATCACGACGGAAAGCAAGTTCAGTCTTAGCGATAGGCGCACCTGTCGCTGATGCGAACTCGATACAATAATAAACACCTGATGACTTTTTGTTGATAGCATATGCTAACTGACGTAAGCCCATCTCTTGTACATGCACGATCTCACAACCTTGGTCTTTGAGCAAGGTTTGGTATGTGCTAGCTGTCGATTTCAATTCATCACCTGACAGTACGGGATCGATGATGAATGTAACTTCGTAATGATTCATTTTTACGTTGAAGTTTGTTTAATTAATTAATAAAATTTTAATTCGGGCTGCAAAGGTAAAGATAATCTCTTCATTTGCAAACTAATATGATACTTTTTTACAATAAAACAAGGTAAAAACACGCTAACACCGCCTTTTTTATCTGACCAAACAAAATAATCATGTTTCCGACCAGAAAAATTCAATTCTAAGCAAAATTTTCAATGACTTTTTGCCCGTTTCAGAATACCACCAGCTGTCTCTCTGATCGAATTGACAAATACAAATGCCTTGGGATCTATTTCGTGTACTAGATTTTTGAGTTTTCGCAGCTCTAATCTAGTAATTACGGTAAAAATCAAATCACACGGGGAGTGTTCTTCAAATTTACCTGGGAGATATCCACGTTCACCCTTATAAATAGTGATGCCTCTACCTAAACTCTCTACGAGCAGATATTTGATCTCGTCGCTACGTCCTGAAACGATCGTAACCCCAAGGAAAGCTTGAAGACCTTCAATTACATAATCAATAGTACGCGTAGCGCAAAAATAAGTAAGCATGGAGTACAAGGCTGTCTCAATGCCAAATTTAAAAGCTGCAATAGAAAAAATCAAAATATTTATGCCCATTATTATCTCGGTGATAGTAAATGATGTTCTTTTTAAAGTATAAAGCGCTAAAACCTCTATACCATCTAGCGCACTGCCAGCCCGCATAACAATACCCACACCAAGACCTAGGAAAACACCACCAAAAATAGAGACCAATAGCTTATCAGATGTAAACACATACTCCGGCCCAAAAGTCATCATCAATCCTAGCAAAATGGCTGCATACATCGTTTTGTAAGCAAACATCTTACTCACAGTGAAGTAACTGACTACAATGAATGGCAGATTCAAAATAAACAACAATAAAGCCAAATTCCAGTGGGTTATTTCATGAATAAGGAGAGAAATACCGGTGATACCACCATCAAAGAAATGATTTGGAACTAGAAAACCTTTAAGCGCAACAGCCGCAAGGAAGGCACCTACGATTATCGCAAAACCATCTAACAAGAGCGATGATAAGTGAAAATCTCTCTTTACTTTATGTTGACTTTTAAGCTTTATGATAATATTTTCCTTTTTTTCAGTGCACTCTTGTTTTGCCGTTTTTGTAAAGTACATATGGTTTTCTAAAAACTCAATTTGGGTTTGAACCCATTCCTCCGTATTATGCACGGTGCCGTCATGCTCATATTCACTGTATAGTAATTTTGCTTTATCGTAGTATTGAGACGTACCCAAATAATACAAGTCGGCGTCACATAAAATATAGGATAGCTTGTCAGTGGGTGATTGGGGCATCTTCGTAGCCATTATCATCTTGCATATTTGCTCTATTTCATCGGTTTGGTAATCAAAATAGGGCAAATATTTCTGCGCATACTGACATGAAATCTCTTCGTGATTTTTCTTTGCTTTCAAAAAACCCACATCATGAAACAAGGCCGCAGTTTTCAATAAAGTGATCTCGTATTCAGAGATCACACCTTCTGCCATAGCCAAGTGCTTTGCTGATGTAATGACACCTTCAGTATGTTCGCTGTTGTGGTAAGCCAAATGTGCTGGTAGCTCATTCGTTAACTTAGGCATTATGAAAGCATATGCTTGATGGTATTGCATTGGGTCTTTATTAGGTAAAAATTAAAGGAGCAAGATAATTAAATTTATTGCGTGAAAGGGAAAAAAAACACCTCAGTGTAAATCAAAATTCGCTTTATTTAATAAACAATGGCGCTCTCCTAGAGAATCAATAATACCTAGAAAAACTAAACCTAGACGCCTAACTGCAAAGAACGTTGGCAATATCATTTACCTTGCAAAAAAAACAAATAATAGAGCCTGCAAAAACCGAAAGTCATTAGCACATTTAGGGAATTGCTTTTCAAGCAATTGTATTCATTTAATAGTTAAAAAAGCCAACACTTATGGGATCATCAATTGAAAAACAAAGGTACGATCAATAAAAGTGGATGTATAGCGCACAAATACGACATTTTAGATTAAGTTTAATCACCAGTATTCCTGTTTTTTTGCATAAATCAAGTAACGAAAATGAGCTATATATCTCTCTCAGACAGCCTTATGTAATAATTATCGAAAATGGCTCTATTTCTATTGAATCTTACTTGAATGGACGCAACAATTGGTAAAGAAATCCGGAAACTAATCTGTATCGAACACACCAACAAGGAGATAGCGCACCTGCTGTTTATAAGCCAACGCAGCGACATAGGGTACCTAAATAGAATCCTCGAAAAAATAGATTGTGAGAACACCGTCGGTATGGTCATATATGCTATTTAGCATAAGATCAACGATGTTAGTGGCACTAAGTATCAATAAAACCCAATCTACATCTGATTCCAAATATGCTCTTGAATCACGTTAAATCACTACAATTACCGTTAAAAAGCAAAGGGCTTAAATCAGTGATTTAAGCCCTTTGCTTCTATTATGTCAAAATAACCAGTTACTGACTATTCTTCTTCTGAGATTGCATCTTCGATAAGTGGATCGGCTACAACTACTGCAGGAGCGATGATCGCCGCCGCTGTAGCTAAATCGCTTCCACCTTTTCTTCTAGATCTTCTTGTTGTAGCTTTTGCAGATGCAGTTTTTGCAACCATTACATCATTAAAGTCTACTAACTCGATCATAGCTGTTTCAGCACCGTCACCTTTACGGAACCCCGTTTTGATCACTCTGCAATACCCACCTGGTCTGTCAGCAACCTTCAATGATACAACATCAAAAAGTTCCTTTAGTGCTTCTTTACTTTGAAGGTATGAGAATACAATACGTCTAGAATGTGTTGTATTATCCTTACTTCTTGTTAATATTGGCTCAGCGTATACTCTCAGAGCTTTTGCTTTAGCCAAGGTTGTTGTGATTCTCTTGTGAAGAATCAAAGTAGTGACAAGATTTTCACTAGACATTGACTACTACTAACAACTACATCATACACGTCGACCAAACACCATCCAAGCATCAAAACG
>JANMMV010000840.1:0-2864 GCA_031373565.1 Saprospiraceae bacterium | reverse complement strand
GTGGATCCTTGACGATATTAATCCTTTGAGAACGTTGGCTAAAGATGGTACCAAAGTGTTAGGAAGCGAGTTTGATGTTTTTGAAAGTGCTGCTGGATACCAAGTGAGCTATAGATCGGTTGACGGGATTAGATTTGCTGGTCAATCCGAGTTCAAGGGTGATAACAAGAATCTAGATCGGATTTCTATCAATATATGGAAGAAACCTACACCGAAAAAATCAGAAGATACCAAAAAGGTAGATTCTAAAACCGCTGTCACAAAAGCAAGCGATAAAAAAGAAGCTGACAAAAAAGAAGCTGATAAAAAAGCTGAGGTACTAGCTAGTGACAAAAAAGATGCTGATAAAAAGGAAGGTGACAAAAAGGATACTGATAAAAAGGATGTTGATAAAAAGGAAGAAGATAAGAAGGATAAAGCGACATTCAAGTTTTATAACGTTAAAGGTGAATTGGTACGAGAGTATAAGCGTAAACTTGAGGATGGATTTAACAAGATATCCTGGGGCATGGAAGAGAATGGCTTTCTTTATCCTTCGCGGTCAGAACCTAAAGAAGACGATGATTTGCCAGGTGGAATGGATGCTTTGCCGGGTGAATACAAAGTCGTAGTCAGTTATGGCAAATTAAAAGACTCAACAATGCTGACCGTAAAGGCAGACCCTCGCAACACCACAAAAGAAGAAGACAAACTTGCCATCCGAAAATCGCTCAAAGATTATGAATCTATCGTAACTGAGTCCAAGAAGTCATATGATTTTATTAGAGAGTCCCGCAAATCCATAGAATTGGTCAATAAGTTGCTAGAATTGCAAACGGATACCATTAAGAAAGATTTTAAAAACACGCACAAGACGCTCAATGGTAAGTTAGACAGTCTTTCTAATCTTTACATGGAACCTGAGAATGTAAAAGGTATTCAGCGAAATCCAAACGAACTCGGCAGCATACTTTCCGAAGCGCAAAATTACATAGAATCGTCTTGGATTAAACCACAGACCAATGCTTTGATCGCCCTAGACAAAGCGCGCAAAGCAGCTGAATCGACCAACGCCGCTGTAACTTTATTCAAAACAACGGAATGGACCAAGTACGTGGAGAAAGTCAATGCTATGCAAGTCAAACTGTTTAAGGAATGATTGTTTTTTGTTGATGCCGCTAAAGCTGCACAAGTTGGGAAATGCCGCTAAAGCTGCACTAGTTTGCTAGATTTGTTGGATTTGCTAGATTTGTTGGATCACGCTAAAGACGTGACAAGTTTGGTAGATCCCGCTAAAGCTGCACAAGTTTGGTTATTGAAGTTCGTAGGCTGAGCGCAGATAACTGAGGAGAAGTTCGTAGGCTGAGCGCAGTTAACGGAGTCGAAGTCTACATTGGGTTGATGCCGCTAAAGCTGCACAGATTTGGGAAATTTGCTTGATTTGTTGGATTTGCTAGATTTGTTGATTGGGTCAATTTGATTGATGCCGCTATAACTGCAATTGTTCGGTTGATCACGCTAGAGACGTGACAGGTTTGTTAGATTGGTGGATTTGTTCGATTTGGTTGATTCGAGCGTTTGGGGCATCTTACTATTAAATTCTGAGAGGCTTAACCTTGGGTTGGGACGTAGATAGGATTGCTAAGGCTTAGGTCGGTTAGTGTAAAAGATGAAAAACTCCGTTGAGATTATCCCACATTAAAATTCTAGACAAAAAAAAGGCTCGCCGTAATTGGCAAGCCTCTTTATATCCTTCAATAAGACGAAATCAATATCTACGATCTCTATCTCTATTAAAATCTCCTCTTGGTTGAAAGTCTCTACGTGGAGCTGAAGCCGGTCTTGGCTCTGCTTTTTTCACAACGATAGTTTGACCTTCAAAATCAGTTTCATTCAAGCCAGCGATAGCAGCAACACCTGCATCTTCACTACCCATTTCAACAAATGCAAATCCTTTAGATTTACCAGTGTCTCTATCAGTGATGACTTTAGCAGATTTGACCTCTCCGTATTGAGAGAAAAGACTTTCCAGAGACTCTGAAGAAGTTCTGAAATTTAGTTTAGCAACAAAAATGTTCATTAAAAAAAAATTGAAAAAATAAAAAAAATTAGAAAAGAACCCCAATACGAAAGAGATTAAAATCTTTATCGATACAAAGATATGTGCTTTAAGTATTATTTGTACATTTTTATGCAAAAATATATCGTAATTCTGATTAATTTGTTCATTTTGACCCGATATTTACACTTTAATAACAATTCAAGCCCAAAAGGCAGAACAATTTATACTCTCAATGGGTGATCTTACAATGAAAAAATCCTTGCGCCAATTATATTTTGTGGTTTTTATGATCCATTTACTATTGTACGCAAGCTGCAAAACAACTAAACCAGAGCCTGAAATGGCGATGAAATCTACTATCGTCCATTGTCTCGATAGTATAAAAGCGTCCAAAGCAATTGTGGATGATGATATCGATGGCTTTTTTGATAAGATTTCGATCATCGACATGGCCATTCAAATGAAAGTGTCGCGCAATGAGACAGATAGACCCCGAATGCTAATGCAGTATAAATCATATCTAAGGTCTTCGGTTTCTAACTGGAAAATGGAAGAAAAAGTCGAAATAGAGAAAATATTTGCGAAGGCCAAAGCGATCTGTGATTTAGTCGGTCCCGCAGTATGGCCAACTGATATGAATATCATCAAGATAAAAACGAATCACTACGGAAGCGATGTATACTATACAAGAGGCCATAATATACTAATACCAGAAAATGTCTTTGAAGAGAAAGAATATGATAAGCAACTTCCCATCATGCTTCATGAGATTTTTCACTTGATATCAAGATACAATCCCAAAGTTCGTGATGAATTGTACTCA
>JANMMV010000839.1:0-9390 GCA_031373565.1 Saprospiraceae bacterium | reverse complement strand
GGCGTTTACTGTCCTAGATTCTAAGTGATATCTATCAGGTTTAAATTTACCAAACCTAAATTTCGATAAAAAAATATTGACGGATCGTATAGAAATATGCGATCCGTCGCTATTCTTACCTTATTCATATTTTTGTTTTTAATTATTTATAAGTCACTGTTAATAGCCCCTAAAGATTGCAGTGGCGACTTACATCTCAAAATTTCAATGACCATGTTTGGAAGTAAAGCTGAAAAGCAAACTAATAATACAAATGCAGCGCCTAGTGCAAATCTCAGCAATAGTTTAGTTGAGGGTACACACGTCACAGGTAATATTATTGCGCCAAATGATATCCGGATAGATGGTACACTCATAGGAAACCTGGATTGTACCGGGCGTGTGATCATAGGGCCACAAGGAAAAATAGAAGGCGATATCAAATGCAACAATGCCATCATCGAGGGTACTTTTACGGGTACACTCACGGTCCAAGATTTGTTGACCGTCAAAGACAGTGGCATCGTCAATGGTGATATAACCACTGATAAATTGATGGTACAAACAGGAGCTATGTTTAATGTAAAATGTAATATGGGGAACCAAACTTTTAAATCCATCCCCACTGCGAAATAGCAGATAATATCTCGAGCATCTATATGAGTGATCAACTCCCACAAAAGACTAATAGTTATCTCAAATATTCAGGGATGGCGTTTGAAATGTTAGCTTTGATGGGTCTCGGATATTTCATAGGCTCAAAACTAGATGCTTGGCTAGGCATGCAACAGCCGATATGGACGATGGTATTGATGCTCGTTTTTTTTGGTGGATTTATTTTTAAGTTGTATCGAAGCCTCAATCAAAAATAATGAGATATTATTTTAGGTTATATGCGCTTATGATGGGCATTTTGGTACCTATCCTATACTTTGTTCATAAGTATCCACAGCATACCAAGACGATAGATCTATCAGTAACCAGCGTTGTCATGTTTACATTCTTGTCTTTAGGTGCAAGTTTCTTTGTAATACGCGTATCCAAATCCGTCAAACAACAGCTTTTTATAGGTCTTACAATGACAAATACCTTGCTCAAAATGGCAGCTTCTGTCCTCATATTGGTGATTTACAAACTCCAGAATGATGATGTAAAGCCCTATTTCGTGATACCTTTCCTAATTATTTATTTGTTTTTTACTATTTTTGAGACCGCAGTCATGTTACGTCTTGCAAATAAAAAACCTTCATAAAGCGCAATATACATATGAACAAAGAGAAAGATCTAAACTTGAGTGCTATCGCCCAAGGATTTGATGAATACTTCTATACAGAAGCCCAAAGTAGTATCGTCTATCAGGATGGCAATAAAATGACGGTACTCAAAGATGGCAAATCGTACAAAGTCATCGTAAAATCATTTGATGTAGGAACAAAGAAAGCTACCATCAATGTATCTGGTTTTGATTTTCACGTGACATTGCGCGAACCATTGGATCGATTGATGGATAAGATGGGATTTCTTGCTGCGGCAAAGAACATCGTAAAAGAAGTGAAATCACCAATGCCTGGGCTCATAGGCACCATCTATGTCACCGTAGGTCAATCCGTCTTAGCTGGCGACAAACTATTGAGCCTCGAAGCTATGAAGATGGAAAACATCATCAAATCAGCTGGTGACGGTATCGTCAAGAAGGTCAATATCTCCAATGGAATGGCGGTCGAAAAAAATACCGTATTGATAGAGTTTGAGTGAGAGCTACTGAATGAACCCAAATTGGCAATTTGATCACCAAGCAAGTGCCTCCGGATTATTATCAAAAAGTAAAGCAAATTCTGGATCTAATAATGGCAAGCGACCTTCGATGTAGCTTTTCTTAACTTCTTGCCACACTGTCGTGTGGGCTTCTTTCTTCAACTGTGCGATCATCTTTTGAATTTGGGCAGCCGGCAAAGTATTTTTTTTTAAGTGATAAATCTCTAATCTGAATTTGTACATAGAAAAGGCGTTTTCTCTAGCCTGTCTCAGATATTCTCTATCAGTATTAAGTCTTAGCACCGTATCAAATGTATACAGAGAGCGCTTAAAACCTATCGAATCCGGTTCGGTAGTATATTCAAAATGGAAGGTTGCAAAATTTAATCTAGCGAAATCAAGCGGATTTTCTTTCCTTGGGTCGATCAATAGCGATTTTCCCAATGGTGGTTTCCTTTTACCATCAAGATGTACTATTTTTTTATCTGTTTTTTTTATGATCGCAAACTGGTTACTTTTGGGGCCATTACAAGGTCCACATGCGTAAAGGTAATTTTCCCATTTAAAGCATAAATCGGGAAACAAATCTTTAGGGTAAATATGTTCAACTTCATCAGCTGGAGCATCTTCACAATAGGCACACCTTCGCGCGCCACTACACATTTCTGTAAGTACTACTTTGATGGCATCAAAAACCTTACTTCCTCTTTTATTTCGACTAGAAAATCCGGGTGCGCTCGCTTTTTTTACAAGTATTTGCTTTTCCTTATAGGTGCCTATGATCTTATCTTGGTAATTAGATAGACCGTCTAACACTTCTTGCGGTATAGGAAGGTCAGGAAGCCGTATCATCCCTTTTAGCGTTGTATCTGAAGGTTGGCATCATACGTTTTAGCTTTTCAAATTCACCTTCTTCATGATCATCAATCAATCCCAAAATAGACTTTTCATATAGCTCTCCCAATCTATTTCGTTTTTCATTTGACTCTACATTGACACTCGACTTAGTACCAAACGCCTCGGTACCATAGGCATCTAAAATATTTCCGTGTACGAGACGTTCTTTATAAACTCCTTCGATCTGATCAACTTTAATTTTACCTTCAAACGAGCTAAGCTTCCAAATATGTCCATTGGCTGCTTCTCGGCATACAAGTGGGCTATGAGTGGTAACTAAAAACTGAATTTTAGGAAATGATTTTGTAAACCAGCGTCCGACGATCGTTTGCCATTCTGGGTGAAGGTGAGCATCAATCTCATCTATCATCACTAATCCACTCACATCTATAGAAGGAGAATCTCCTAAAGCATGTTTGAATACTTTTTGATGACCAAAATAAACAACCATTTGATTGACCAAATCTAATACCATACTTAGTATAGATCTGTATCCGTCGCTAAGATGATTAATAGAAATTTCATTGTTATTTCCATCCCTAAATATCACATCCCCTTCTACATTTACTTTCTCAAAAACAACCTTTTGTGGCAATAAATCGCTTTTGTTAATGAAGTTTTTTATGGCATCAAAGATAAATCTAGCTTCAGACTCAACGTTCTCATTTTCAAAGGTTTCTTTGACACTTTTTCTATCTAATTCCTTTAACCAGTCCAATGCTTTTGCAAACGAAACTTCTGTATTAAATAGACTCAAATGTGCTCCTGCTTTTGGAAATGATTCGGTTACACGAGCCCTATTATTGTCATCAGACGAGAATCTACGAAAGGGTCCATAACCTACACTAAAAAAATCCAAAACGCCTTCTAGAGTGGGACTTGTGTATAGCACATTACCACGGTTTTGCTCAAGAAATACATCAATTTTATAATCTTGAGTAGTAGATTTTTTAACTACTAATTCTATTTTACCTTTATCTGTTCCTATCTTCAACCAGTCTTTCCAAACAGGCAATATGCCACCTATTTCACGTCCACCGATCAAAGCTATTGCTACAGCTTTGAGCAATGTCGATTTACCACTGCCGTTTTCACCTAGAATTACATGCCACCCTGCGTAAGACTTTCCAAAGTCAATTTCCAAATTATCAATGGATTTGATATTTTCTATTTTAATCTTTTGGATGTACATATTGACGTAAAAATTTAATCAAAATTAAGCCTTTTTATCGATAGTTTGGATTTTTAGTCTTCTGACACTAGTCTCCCGTACAAATCATAATCTTCCGCATCAGTGATCTCAACCATAGCAAAATCTCCCAGTCGAACATAAAATTGTTTTGCATCGACTAGGACTTCATTATCAACTTCTGGAGAATCGTACTCCGTCCGCCCTATAAAATAACCGCCTTCCTTTCGATCAAAAAGCACTCGTAATGTCTGACCTACTCGGCTTTGATTATGATCATTGGAAATATCTTGCTGGATCTCCATGATGCGATTAGCTCTCTCTGCTTTTAGTTCAGGCGTGACATCATCAACCAATAGATATCCACTTGTATCTTCCTCATGCGAATACTGAAATACGCCTACCCTATCAAATCTCATTTCTTCTACAAAGTCGCATAAATCCTGAAACTCCGCATCAGACTCACCGGGAAAACCAACTAAAAACGTTGTTCGGATAGCAATATTTGGAACTATTTGTCGAGCATATTCTATTAGTTCTCTCTGCTCAGCACGCGTTGTCTGTCTATTCATACGGTCCAATACGCCATCGGCGGCATGTTGGAGAGGGATATCTAGATAATTGCACACCTTAGGCTGTCGAGCCATCGCATCAAAAATATCTCTTGGAAATTTATTGGGGTATGCATAATGCAATCTGATCCATTCGATCCCATCTACGGCACAAAGCGCATCAAGGAGCTCAGGCAGCATACGTTTTTTATATAGATCTAAGCCATAATAAGTTAACTCTTGGGCAATCAAGATCAACTCTTTGACTCCCATGCGGGCAAAATGTGCTGCTTCCTTAACCAAGGATTCCATTGTACGCGAGACGTGCTTGCCGCGCATAAGCGGGATAGCGCAGAAAGAACAAGTACGATTGCAGCCTTCAGAGATCTTCATATACGCAAAATGCTGCGGCGTCGTAATGGTACGCTCACCGATGAGATCGTGCTGATAATCAGCACCCAATTTGGCTAAGAGACCCGGTATCTCAAGCGTCCCGAAATATGCATCTACTTCTGGTATCTCCTTCTCGAGATCATCCTTGTATCTCTGTGACAAACAACCCGTCACATAGAGTTTATCGATACCACCATTGGCTTTGATGTCGGCATATTCGACGATGGTATTGATCGATTCTTCTTTTGCTAGATCTATAAAACCACAAGTATTGATGATAATAATATTCGCTTCGTCAGCGCGCTCGTGCGAGACATCGTAATCATTGGCTTTGAGCTGAGTGATGATATTTTCTGAATCTACGAGATTCTTCGAGCATCCCAGTGTGATGACATTGACTTTATCTTTGCGAAGCGTTTTCGTTTTCATCTATTAACTTTACTTATTTTGCGAGCTCAAAGGTAGTAAAAAGCGTTGAATGCCAAAATGGGACAAGGATTTGAACGCTAGATTTTAATTTATTACCTTAATTTGCGTCCGTTAAATTATGCTACATTTGAAAGATACAGGTACCCTTAGAAAGCACATTTTGAGTAGAGTAGATATGGACGAAGATGAAGTAAATCATTTTTTATCCCATTTCACGACTGCAAAATTTAAGAAAAAACAATTTGTCATTCAGCCCAATTTTGTCGCTAAGCACCGTATATATGTAGTAAATGGTGCATTGCGGAGTTTTGTTTTCAATGAAAATGGACAAGACTTTACGATCAATTTTGCGATAGATGACTGGTGGATTTCCGATTTTAACAGTTATATTTTTCAGCAACCCGCTACGCTATTTGTAGAAGCGTTGGCGGATAGCTCTGTATTATTGCTAAGCTTTGAAAATGAACAATTACTAAAAAAGGCCAATCATAAGTATGAAACTTACTTCAGGATCATAGCAGAAGGTGGGCTAGCCCAACACCAGCGCCGCGTAATAACTAATCTCAGTAAATCAGCAGAAGAACGGTATCGCGAATTTGAAGAGAAATACCCACAGATATCACAAAAAGTCCCACAATATGCTTTAGCATCTTTTTTAGGCATGACAACCGAATATCTCTCTAAAGTCAGAAATAAATTATCATCCAAGAAAAATTAATCTAGATTATGTTTTTTTCTTAATCTAGTTCATTTTTTGCATTTTTCAGAGTAGCTACCTTTGCATTTCAAACAATAAAAATAAAATAAGATGTCAAATTCAAAATGGGTTTTAGACCCAACACACAGTGAGCTACAATTTAAAGTAAAGCATTTGATGATTACAAATGTTACTGGCCAATTTGGTGGATTAACAGGCGAGATTGAAACAACGGCTGCTGATTTTACAGCATCGAAAATCCAATTTGAAGCTGATGTAGCATCGATTTCTACTGCTAATGAGCAACGTGATGCACACTTGAAAAGTGCTGATTTTTTTGATGCAGCGCAATTTAGGAAGATTACATTTACTACCGAAAATTTTGACGCATCGACGGGTAAAGTAGTGGGACATTTGACGATCAAAGACGTAACTAAACCCGTTACGCTGAATGTTGAGTTTTCGGGTACAAATACAGATCCATGGGGTAATGAGAAAGCTGGTTTTTCTTTGGATGGCAAAATCAATAGAACGGATTTCGGTTTGACATGGAATGCAGCACTTGAAACAGGTGGTGTTTTGGTAAGCGAAGAAGTCAAAATAGCTGCTGAAGTACAGTTTGTGAAGCAAGCATAATTCGGTTTACCCTATCAGCTAGGTGACCTAAATTTAAAACGTAAAAAAAGCCAAGTTCATTTTGTGAGCTTGGCTTTTTAGTTTGAATGAACGAATCATAAGGGACGTAGCCCTGACATCTTACTTCAAACTCTTTAAATAATAAAAAACAAAACCATAAATAAAATTCAAGTATACTCACTATCGATAAACAAAAAACAAATATATTTACATGAAAAAATCATGGCGAATACTTATACTCAATTGTACATTCAATTTGTTTTTGCAGTCAAAGGACGACAATGTGTTGTACATGATAAATTTAGAGAAGAATTAGAAAAAGTAATGTGTGGAATTGTAAAAAATCAAAAGTCGAAACCATTAGCTATTTATGCTAATCCAGATCATACCCATTTATTTGTCGGATTACATGCTACAGTTTCTCCGTCCAAATTAATGGAACAAGTAAAATCTAGTTCTTCAAAATGGATAAATGACAATAAAATAACGATGGGTAAATTTTCATGGCAAGACGGGTATGGCGCTTTTTCATATTCCAAATCACATATTGACAACGTTGTCAAATATGTATTAAATCAGCCTGAACATCACAAGAAAATAACATTTAGAGATGAGTATATAGACTTTCTAAATAAATATGATATCGAATATGATCCTAAATATTTGTTCGAATGGTATGATTAAAAAATTTGTAAAAAATTAGCTTGTAAAATTTGATTATGTTTTACATTAGGAACGTTAGCTGTAACATCTTACATAAAACCTAGCTTTTAAGATTACAGGGCTACGCCCCTAGATGACACACCGTCCACTGTTGTTACAAATAATACAGGACTACGTCCCTATTTAATAACCTTGAATAGAATCCAATTGCTAAAATAGTTGAATAAAATTAGGAGCGTTAGCTCTGACATCTTTGTAAAAAACGGTAATAATCGAATCATAAGGGGCGTAGCCCTGACATCTTGAATCCTAGCGCTTAAGAAGACAGGGCTACGCCCATAGATGACACACCGTCCACTGTTATTACAAAGAATACAGGACTACGTCCCTATCTTACAACCTCGAAAAGCATCCGATTGATAAAATCGTTCAATAAAATTAGGAGCGCTAGCTCTGACATCTTTGTAAAAAAAACGATAATAATCGAATCATAAGGGACGTAGCCCTGACATCTGAGATGACACCTAGCTTTCTAAGGACAAGTTCAACCTTCTCCATTATCTCAAATTTTGTACATATCATAGTGTCTGTCGAAAATAAATTGAAATGGCAGCATTGTCCCTATCTTTAGGGTGCGACCAAAAGCACCATGTAAGAGATAAAGGAAGCCTTTTTAGCCAAGTTTTATCTCTCATTGATAGAAAAGTATGCGATAAGTCTATTCGTGAGCATCAGTCCGATAAATATAGTAATGCAATCTAAATCATTTTGAGATGAAGAAAGCATCTACAAAATCATCGATCAACTATAAGGGTAAAGTAATCAATTTAACCAACGAACAATACCGCCAACGCTGTACAGTTATGAACGATCCCATCAACAGAATGATCCATATCTATTCCCGTCTGCCATACATCTGCTACGCCCATATATAGTAGATCAGGGATGCCATTAGGGTAAGTTTGCCATACTTCTTGGATGATAAAAACCCATGAAGTATTTTCATCATTGGGTATAGGAAAGATGTACGATGCAGTAGGTTCAATTTTTGATGCGTCGGGTAGTACCAACTGATCGGCTACAAACTGGGAGTGCATGGTTTCAAAATCGATGTAGAGATACCCAATTTTAATGAATATTGGATATTTCTCTTCGATTGCATTATAGGTAGAAGAAGGTTGTAAGGTCCATCCAACCTCATCATTACTTGCTATAGTAAAACTTTGACCATAATGTTTGGTGGTTCTTTTGCTAAAGATCTTGAGTTTTTTGAATGAACTCCTGACGCTATTGTCTTTCAGCCCAGTATTGATGTGACGTTGCCCTAAGAGATTATACTTATCTGATTTTAGCGCCATTAACATCAGCTTCACGACGTCGATAGGATACAGGTAATTAGTATAACCATTAGTGATGGTTATCAAGGCATTCCTAAATAATTGTCCAGCTTTGCTTGCTTTGGCAAAGTCAGATTGATTATTTCTGGTGGTTTCATATTGCGGCGCTGTTTTCATTTTTTCTTTATCCAACTTACCTATGGTGCGCGTAACTACTTCACCATGAAGCGTATAAGATACCGTATCGCCCAGTTTACCTTTCACTTTTATCAAACCAATTTGCTTAGCCATATCCCTATTATTTTACATTATAACGAAAAACCTGCCATTCATATTATGTAATTTCAGCAATGTATCATTCCGGATAATAAGCATTTCCAGTTCAAAACATACCATTTAATAAGCCAATTACGTTATAATAATGACTTTTGGATTACTACCTGAAATGACTACAAGTCCTTACATTTTCATACTTTTAGATATACATTGTCCCGACCTTGTCCCGACCTTGTCCCGACGTTGTCCCGACGTTGCGCCGATGTTCCTACCTAGACCCTCCTATGCCCGCCCCATGCCCGCAGCACGCCCGCAGCATGCCCTCTCGACGACACTTCGAGTATACAAAGACTAATATAGGGTCAAACTAGACCTAAGTGGTATGAAGCTAACGTACGTGATAGCCTAAACGCTGACATTTCGTACCTGTCTACTGTCACTTTGTCATTTCTAGCCGCTTGGCACGTGCTTTGTCTATAACGTGGTAGACAAAAATAAATATCATTATGACTAAAGGTAATATATCAGTTCAAGCGGAAAACATATTTCCGATTATCAAGAAGTTTCTATACTCTGACCACGAGATAT
>JANMMV010000822.1:0-2401 GCA_031373565.1 Saprospiraceae bacterium | reverse complement strand
CATCTTCCACGATGATTTTTGGTTTAGAGTCGCAACTCGTGATCAAAAAACTTATGGTCATTAAAAAGGAAAATATCTTCATGTTGGTGATTATCTTAGGCATTGTCTGTGTTCTATTTTGTATTTGGTTTAGTGAAATCCCGTAGTCTTTTTGAAAAACTGATAAAGTATCTGTGATAATCGTCATTAACATCAAATGTACCTTCGTAGTTCAAGAGCAAGAAACTCGTTTTGGTCAAATAGATCGAAGTGTTAATACCAAAAACCTGCTGCTTGATGGTTTGCTCTGACGTTTTGTAGGCATAATCGATGTGTCGATAATTGAATTCTATATTGGCTTTGGACTTAAAAATATCACGACTCACACGCGCACCATAGACCGTTCCATCAAAGTAGTAGGTTTGGATCAAGTTATAATTAATACCAGCAACGAGCTTTAGCGATGCGAAATTATTGATATTGGCATTAGCCGTATAGTTTTTAGTGGCTTGCTCAAAACTACTTTGGTATCTATAAAATGCGGTTGTACTGATATGTAGATTTTTGATCAAATTTGTCTGAATTCCAAATCGTATCCCTTGCCTCGTTTCCTGTGCCAATAGCTGATCAACCAATAATATTTGGGACTCATAATAGATAACATTGCGTCGATTGTCATAAGCTGCCGAGAATGACATTTTGCGGCTAGGTCGATACCTCAGACTTATATATGCACTTGTCAATGTAGGCTTTGATGTAGAGAAACTATCAATTCTCTGATATAAATCCAACTCCGAGCTGGCAAATAAGTTGACATCTTTGGCGATAGTCGCATTATGCTGCAAGTACAAAAATCGTCGATCGGTCTTCCAGTCAAACCACTGCTGGACAAAGGCTAGACTTGATTGGGCTATTAGTTTGGAATTGGTTACATCATGAGCGATATAGGTTCCCACTTGTGCTAATTTAAAATTGAAAGAATAATCGAATACATCTGGTCGAGAACCAGTAAAAACACCTGCCATCCACTGATTGAGCTTTCGTTCGTACTGGATACCATCGACGGCACCAATATTGGCAATGCGCTGGTTGAAATTGCGACCAATCGTCAATGAGTTTTTCTTCTGATCGTTGAAGGCTGCATAGAGATTAAAGACCTTGAAATCGTTGTAAAAACTCGTCTGCTGATCGATGCCATACCTATGTCGATAGGTGATGTACGACTGTGTCGACCAATGAGAATTATTCATGTTTTTGAGATTGACATCTAGCGCCAATCGAAGCCGTTGATTATTGTTGGAACCTTCGCCTATGATACCATTGGTGGATGAAGTAAATCGAAGTGAATAATTCTCTTTGATTTTAGTATTGTTTTTGATTGCTATTTCCTGTTCACTTCGGAGCGTTGTATCTTTTAGAACAACGATTTCTGGTGCCGTCGTGTTCTCTTGTTTCGGTTCTTCAACGATGATTTTTAGTGGTGGTATTTTGAAAAATACTTTTTGATCTTTAGTGAGTGAGATATCCCCAATTTTGGTCGTAAGACATGAGAGAGAAGACGTTTTTGTCACAACCAGCACCGCTTTATACTCATTTCCAGATTTGGCATAGAGTGTATCATTGGTCATCAGATTACCATTATTTTGAAAACGAACATAGACATTCTCCCTTGAAAGATAGGACACCGAACCTTCAATGTATGAGCTTTCTTGTGCTTGAAGTATGGACCAACCATTCATTAATAATATGCTTAATAGAAATCTACTCATCAATTACTACCATCTGGGTGACATGCAAGACAAGCTGTACTTTGATACTGATACCCGCTCACTCCTGAATGGTCGTTGTTCGTTTGACCTTGAGCATGGCAAATCAAGCAATTGTATATCGAGTAATTGTTGGGTGTAGTATGACATTCGTTGCAGTTGTCCCATTTGCCTTCATGTGTCCCACTATAAATCGGAAAATACATAGCGTCGTGATCCCATGTCGCTGGTGTCCACGTTGTTTGGCTATGACAAGTGGCACAATCAGTTGGGAAATTTGCAGCTTCGTGATCTGGATTATTAGTATTATTATAATCGCTAGTATGGCAAGCATAACAAGTAGTTGGTGTATTATTGTAATTTCCACCGACATGACATTCGTTACATGATAAATTGGCATGTGCGACAAGTAGTGGATTGTATGTATTTTGCACCGCAAAAGTAGCATGCATCCAGTTGGGATTGGTTGTGTGACAAGAAACGCAGTCGGTAGAAAGCCCAAGTGCTACGTGATTTGGATTGGTTGCTGTTGTGAAATCAGAATTATGGCAACCATTGCAATTCGTCGGTGTATTGTTGTAATTGCCTCCGATATGACATTCGGCGCAAGTCACCGTTGTATGCGCACCAGTTAATGGCCAATAAGTATTATGAAC
>JANMMV010000441.1:0-6648 GCA_031373565.1 Saprospiraceae bacterium | reverse complement strand
CTTCAAAGCAGAAGCAGATATTGTTTCAAAATTATTTGCCGACCCACTTTCAGTACTTCATCCACTTACAATACTTCCACTTGTGGGTCAAATACTCTTAGTAGTTACATTATTTCAGAAAACACCAAGCAAAACCTTGGCATACATTAGCATTGCTGGATTAGGAACACTTTTAGGTTTTATGTTTATTGTTGGATTACTGAGTATGAATTTCAAAATAATAATTTCCACGATTCCATTTATTGTCTTGTCTATATTTACTATAAGACATTACAAAAATTAAAATGCATTTTTTGTAACAGAACTCAAATTGCTTAGAACAATAATGGACACAACAATATATGACACATGAAGAGCGATGGCTATTTACGCAACGTTCAAAGGAAAAAACGAATGAAGAGCAAACTAAGACAAAAATGGACACAAAAAAGAAAGTAAAGACTTGCAAAAGTGGACATCAGTTCTTCAAAAGTTCTGATTGTCCGACTTGCCCGGTCTGTGAGGAAGAACGAAAGCCAAAAGACCATTTTCTCTCTCTTCTAGGAGCACCAGCAAGACGAGCACTAGAAAGAGAAAATATTAAGACTTTGGAAGAGTTAACAAAATGGAGTGAAAAAGAAATGCTCAACCTTCACGGTATAGGTCAAAGTACAATTCCAAAACTTAAGGCTATGCTCGCCGAGAACGGACTTTCATTTCAAACAAAATAGTGCTAGGCAAAGCAAGATAAAAACAACCCGCTGCTAAAAACTAGGATTTCCACGTCAAGGTCACACTGTACATTGATAAACAATGACAATCGATTTGGCAAGACGCTTACAAGAAATCTCCGTTGACGCCCTTAGAATATCATGATCCAAGGTAACCCCAAGCCTCTTTCACAGTTCTTTCCCGCGAAGCACTTGCTGGCAATGCACATTAAGCAGATCCATCGAAGATCTTCTGATGATTGTCGATGGAAACTTGTCGTTGATATCTTTGTTAGAACTTCACAACGGATATAATCTGTTATCTTGTCATATTTTAAAACCAATAAACAAAAAAAGCAATGATACTATCTACAACATCCAATCTCGAATGTCACCAAATCAAAGAATACTTAGGCCTTGTCACAGGTGAAACCATCATAGGTGCAAATATTTTTAAAGATATATTTGCTAGCATACGTGATATCGTCGGCGGACGCTCAAGTTCTTACGAACAGGTGCTAGCTGAAGCCAGAGAGACCGCTATGAGGGCGTTAGTCGATCAAGCGTACAATCTAGGTGCAAATGCAGTCGTAGGTATCGACATGGACTACGAAACGATCGGTGGCAAAGGTAGCATGATCATGGTATCTGTTTCAGGTACAGCGGTTAGGTATGAGTAAATGATGTAGGTCTAGCATCTACGTCAACCTCCCATTACTTTTGACTGTTGCTCGATGCTCTCGTCGTGGATAGACTTGATAAATTTTGTGACAAACTCTTCACTCAATCCATTCTCTAAGCCACGGCCCAAGTATTTGTCAAGTACTTCTTTCCACCGACTAGTTTGAAGGATGGTCATGTTGTTTTCCTTTTTGTATTGACCTATCTCACGTGCTATCTTCATACGTGATGCTAGCATACTCATGAGTTCGTCGTCGATCATATCTATGTCTTTTCGGAGACGGTCGAGCTTCGTTTTCTCACTGAGCGTGGACGGATCTACTTGTCTGATGATAAGATCAGTGATAAGTTGACCATACACTTCAGGGGTGATCTGTTGTGCGGCATCGCTCCATGCTTCATCAGGAGTGATATGTGATTCGATGATGAGTCCATCAAAGTTGAGATCCATCGCTTTTTGCGCCACTTTGGCTAGCAGGGTTCGATTTCCGCAGATATGACTTGGGTCATTGATCATCGGAAGGTCTGGCATAGCCGACTTAAAGTCGATAGCTATCTGCCACTGTGGACGATTGCGATAGATCTTTTCACCAGAATTGGAGAAGCCACGATGAATGGCAGCCAATTGGGTAAGCCCTGCATTTTGCAATCTTTCCATACCACCTATCCAAAGTGCAAGGTCTGGATTGATGGGATTTTTGAGCAAAACTGGGATATTAACACCTCTGAGTGCATCAGCCACTTCTTGTACTGCAAATGGGTTGACTGTTGTACGAGCACCGATCCAGAGCACATCAATGCCAAACTCTAGGCATAATTCCACATGCGAAGCTTTGGCCACTTCAACAGCAACGGGAAGTCCAGTGATTTCTTTGGCTTTCTGCAACCAAGGCAATCCTTTGGCCCCTACACCCTCAAATGCCCCAGGTCTAGTACGTGGTTTCCATATACCTGCACGTAGTACATCGACTTTTCCGGTAGCTTTGAGTCTTTCGGCCGTTGCGATGACTTGAGATTCTGTCTCTGCACTACAAGGTCCTGCGATGTAGAGCGGTTTTTTTGATTTGAATATATTTTCCATGTCAATAAATTTAGAAGGATGAAATTAGAAATTAGAATAAATTGTGAATTAAGAATTGTAGGCTGAGCGCAATATTAATGGAGTCGAAGTCTACGAATTATGAATTATGAATTAAGATTTTAAAATACGTTTTATGTCATTACTGTGATTCATGAGCGCTTCCATGGTATCAACATCATTATTACTGATGAGTTGTTTGAAATTTTCTAAGTGATCGATATAACTCTGTAGCGCTTCAGTAAGATAAGTTTTGTTTTTGCTAAAAATCGCGGACCAAGTTTTAGGATTACTTTTGGCAAGACGAACGGTACTCTCAAAACCTGTACTAGCAAGATCAAAAATTTGACTTTCGTCCTTTTCGATATCAAGCACCGTCAAGCCGAGCATAAAAGAGCTCACGTGCGAAAGATGCGACACATAAGCAAGATGTTTATCATGCTCTTCAGCCGAAAGATGCGTGGTCGTCATGCCGAGACTATGAAACAATTTTGTCGCCGTATCCAAAGCATCAGCGGCCGATCGCTCTGGCTCACAAATGATATTTTTCTTACCATTAAACAATCCTCTCAACGCTGCCTGTGGACCAGAAAATTCCGTACCAGCGAGCGGGTGAGCTGCAACATAACGTGCACGTCTAGGATGATCAGCAACCACAGCGCATATTTCAGCTTTGGTGGATCCTACATCGATCACCGTTGTATGATCCTGCACTTTATCAAGTATAGTCGGCAATAATGTCTGGACATAGTTGACTGGCATCGCAAGGATGATCACATCGCTTTCAGCTATCGCACCATTCAAATCAACAATCTCATGCACCAGTCCCAGCGCTAGCGCTTGCTCCTGATGGACAATAGATACATCTACACCATATACGCGCACATTCATCTGGCTCGAAAGATCTCTCGCCATTGACCCGCCTATCAGTCCCAATCCTATGATACTTATGACCATAATCTATGCAGTTTTTTGTTTTAAAAATTCATGGATTCTATCCGAGGCTTGACGCAACTCATCTTCTGTACTACACAATGAAATACGCAAATAATGATTGCCGTGGCTACCGAAAACTGATCCAGGCGTTAAGAAGACGCGTGCCCCATACAAGATGTCATCAGCAAACGTCTCAGCGACTTGCTCTTTAGGTAATTTGCCCCATAGAAACAAACTAGCGCCGTCCATATCATAAGTCAACCCTAAGGCGTCCATAATTTGAACAGCAATCTTTTTGCGCGCTTTATAGGCATTGTTTAACGAAGCAATCCATTCATCACCTAGACTGAGCGCTTCGATGGCAGCTGCCTGAAGCGGTCTAAACATGCCTGAATCCATATTGCTCTTGAAGGTCATAACCGTATCGATGACTTCTTTGTTGCTTGCTAGAGCGCCTACTCGCCAGCCCGCCATATTATAACATTTGCTGAGTGATGTGAGCTCTAGGGAATATTTCTTTTCTGGATCGGCCTGCAAAATACTCGTCGGATGATCATTAAGTATAAAAACATAAGGATTGTCGTGACACAGCAAGATGTTCTGCCTTTCGGCGAAAGCCACCAAGCGGTCAAAAAACTTTCTGTCCGCTTTCGCACCAGTAGGCATATTGGGATAATTGAGCCACATAAGTTTGACCTTGGATAAATCTCTTTGCTCAAGTGCATCAAGATCAGGTTTCCAGTCTAGTTCATAAGTAAGTGGCATATCGATAGGTGTCGCACCAGCTAATTTGGTACACATGCCATAAGAGGGATAACCAGGATTCGGCACTAGAACTTCATCACCGGCATCCAAAAATGCCATACTGATATGCATAATTCCTTCCTTCGATCCCATCAGCGGCAATATCTCGATCTCCGCATTGATCTCAACATCAAAATAGCGTCTATACCAGTCAGCATAGGCTTGACGTAAAGTCAATAAACCCTTGTAAGATTGATATTTATGCGCTCCGACCTTGTCCAAATCAGCTTTCAAATGCGCCAAAACGGATGGTGCTGGCAATAAGTCTGGACTTCCGATACCTAAATTGAGTACTGTTGGTTGACCATCTTTATTCATACCATCTATCTCTGCCAACTTTCGGGCAAAATAGTATGTCGTGACATCACTAAGCTTGTGGGATGGAGAGATAATCATAATGATTGTTGTTGTTTTTCAAGAATAGCTGATATGTCTGCACGAGCATACAATCCCATTTCTTCGATTTCATAATTCAATTCTTGTAAGCTCTCTTTGAGTCCATTGTATTGTTCAATATGATCAAACTCTAAATCTAAGTGAAAAAAATACGCTCTAAAACTGCCCACTACCGGAAAAGATTGCAATTTTGACATATTAATACCATGATTTTGGACTTCGGTCAACACTTTGAGTAATTGACCTTTTTGGTCTGGAATACGGATGTAAACCGACGCTTTATCCATACCAATTATATCATCAGGACGGTTTTTATTGACTATAAAAAAACGAGTGTAATTAGCTTTGCTAGTTTCTATATTATTAACTACGATATCGAGCCCATATAACTGAGCCGCTTGTTCGCTAGCTATACAGGCCTTGGATTTTTTGCCAAGTTCGGCTATGACTTTAGCGGATAGTGCTGTGTCTTCGGACTCCACAATCTTCCATTGTGGGTATTGGTTAAGAAAAGAGCGGCACTGAAAAAACGCCATCGGATGAGAAGCTACTGATCTGATATCTTCAAGTGTTGTTCCTGGACAACCAATGAGGTGATGCTTGATACGTAAATATAACTCACCACTGACCCAAAAGTCATTTTCGCGAAGAATCCGATAGTTTTGTAGCAACGTCCCAGCGATAGAATTCTCGATCGCCATGATGGCAACATCTGCTTCACCAGATGCTAGCATTTGCCCCAAGATATCAAAAGAGTCTGCTGGAATCAAAGTATAAGGCGTATCGCCCCAATATCGTGCCGCAGCTACAGAGTGAAAAGATCCTGGATAACCTTGAATGGCTATCTTTAATGGTTGATTTTGATTCATATTAAATGCTTAAAACTACCCTACAAATACGAACTTCCACAAACGAAAAAAGGAGCCTGTTACGCTAACAGAACTCCTTTTTACTTATGTTTTGATCAATTTACATACAAAAAGTCCTGCTAGCCCTTACTAAAGTAAAAGTACCAGAAATAAAATGTAGCAAATGATGTATGATTCGTGTTCATGTCGCAAATATATAGGGTATAATGAGAAAAACAAGATTTGTGGTACTTTTTTTTGAAAACAAAGTCACGGATTACGCTTTTCCTACGATAATTCGATAAATAATATGGGCTGAACTTATTTTTAGCGACTAGCTGTCAGATCATTGCTAATAACATCCCAAACCCAGAATCCGATCCGATAAGGGGAGCCCATTTTTGTTTTGACATTGCTGAAAATAATAAACATTCAATATATTGTATAAAATATTATGTGTTATTGCAGATTTGTTAACTCGGTATAGCATACTTTTGTAAAAGTAACTAAATATTTTTATTGAAATTTTAAAAATATCAAATCATGGTAAATTTATCAATCATGAAATATGTAACCTTTTTCTTTTTGACAATAGTCATCACATCCTGTAGCAAAGACGAATGCCATACCTTCTCTGGACGCATTCTTAGCTTCGGAACTAACGTGCCAGTTGCCGATGCAGTAGTTAAGATCGTCGCTGGTAAGCAAGTTGAGTTATTTGAGCCCGCTGTAGAATGGATCACAGATTCGGTACGTACAGGCTCAGATGGACGCTGGGAGATTACGGTCACAGAGGGAGACTACCATAAGATCGGTCCTATCATCAAGGCAGGTTTCTTTTCCGACCTCTCCTTTAAACCTAGAGCTCAACTGTATTCGCTGTCGGAATCAGGACCATTATCCAATAAGGACTACATCATCGACCCCAAGGGAACGCTTCATGTTATTGTAGAAGATGATCCAAATTTTGAAGAAAATTACATAGAACTAAGACTACCTAGCAAGGGGTTTCTAAAACCGTATTTTGAAAGTTTTGAAGAAATGTATGAAGTAAGAGGCGAGCGTTTCCATGAATTTGCATACAAATTTTCTCTTATGCCTGTTAAATTTGATTCCATTTTCTGCAAACCCTTTGAAACCACAGAATTACGCATAAAATTTTAAAAATATCAAATCACAATAAATTAACCAAACAAGCAATTCCCCAATTCCCCAT
>JANMMV010000774.1:0-4163 GCA_031373565.1 Saprospiraceae bacterium | reverse complement strand
TATTCTTAGATTTATGAAGTGGTATTAGCATCTCTGCTTGCATAGAAGAATTAACGGGTGGGTTTTTGATCACTCCAGAGACTATAAATGATTGAAATTCTCCTTCAAAATTGATATCAAGTGATTTACCAACTGTTTTGTTATCTCCAAAATATTTTGTAGAAACATCTTCAGTAATGACAATTGACTGCGGATCATCGAGCGCTTTGATCGGTGATCCATCGATAAATTGGGCATCAAACATGTCGAAATATGTGCTATCAACTAAAAAAGCGGCTTGTCGTATTACTTCATTATCTTTTTTTATCGGATAATGTTGTTGTTCGTAACGAACCATATTTTTTATCGCTGGAATTTGCTCCTTGAAAGCTGGACCGTGCTGCAATCCCGTTTGTCCAAATTTCCTGATTTCACCTTTGGGCGATTTTTCCTCAACCACAATGCGATAGATTTCTTTTTTCTTAGCAAAATGCTGATCAAAACTGAGTTCATCTTTTACAAATAATGTAATGAGTAAACATATAGCTAATCCTATCGCAAGACCCGAAACGTTAATGAATGAGTACATAGGGTTTTTAGTAAGATTACGCCAAGCGATTTTGAAGTTATTTTTTAGCATGATTATTTAGGTATTAGGTGATTAGGAGATAGGGTGAATAGGTGATAGGTATTAGGTGATTAGGTGATAGGGATTAGGTTTTAGGGATTAGGTTTTAGGTATCAGGTATTAGGTTTTAGGGGTTAGGTTTCTAAAATATTATTTATCACTTTTCAAGACTTTTGCTGTATCTATACTTGCAGCGCTGTACGTTTGTGAGATGACCGCGAGAAGTCCTGCAATGGCAACTATGCCAAATCCAAGCGCAAAATTTGTTGGACCTAAATCAACTTGTGAGCCCATTCTGTCTCTTAATAGATTTCCACAATAATATCCAGCTGGAATTCCAATAAGTCCACCAATCAAAATTAGCAGCGCAAAATTTCTTGTAACAGTCCATATTAATAGCAACTCACCCGCTCCTAGCACTTTGCGAATCCCTAATTCTTTTGTTCTGATCTCAACCGCATAACTGGCTATTCCCAAAATACCTAAACAAGAAATGATCAAAATTAGTATAGCAAAAAATGCAAAAAAGCCAACCGCTTCTTTAGTATTTTGGCCATCAATGCTATCCCTTAGATTAACGATATTACATGTTTTGTGTGGGAAATGACTATTCCATATTTTTATACAAGACACTTGCACATCTTTCTCCGATCCAGACTTTACCTTTACAGTTAGTGATGAAATTTCATTTGGCAAATATCGGTACACTGTTGGAATTTTAGGGCCAGATAAGTTTGAAGAAAGAATTCCTATAACTTGCATATTTATTGAATCCACTTCTACTGTTTTGCCAATGACATCATTGTAAGTTGCTCCTATATATCTTGCCACTTTTTCGTTAACTAGTACGTACTGTTCAATAGTCTTTGGTTGATCAGTCGGGAAATTTTTACCTGCCTTCAATGTTAAATGTTCCCGATCGATGACCTTTGGATCGATACTCGTATAAGAGATTGTCTGGGATTTACCATCGACTTTTAAAATACATTTATCGATTTTATAGGGAATATGAAACCAATTAGTAGGGTATACTTCTTCGACATTACTAAGATTTTCAATTTCATTTTGCAAATCCTTTATAGATTCGCCTTTGCCGTCGATTCTTAGTATATTTGATGGAATGTTTTCAGCGAGATTTTTTGAACTATTCTTCTCATAATTTATTAAAATTACGAAAAAAGCCATTAACATAATCGTGACAGCAAATTGGATTACTATCAAGGATTTATACAAATTAGCGCCTTTCAAGATATTCACATTTTTCATCTTTTTAAGGATGTGAATAGGTTGAAATGACGATAATAGCCATGCAGGAATTAATCCAGCCATCAGTCCAGTGAAGATCGCATATCCTAAAAAGCAAAGAACCAGCACAATATCAATTTTGAATATTAAATTCAGATCTGGAACGGTTTTTAGCAGCACGCTAACTAACGGAATAGTAAGTAGTAAAGAAAAAGTTGCAATAATGATTGATTCAAATAAAAATTGTATCACTATCTGACTTCTTGTTGCACCAGCAGTTTTTCTGATGCCAATTTCAGATGATCGACTGACCGCACGTGCCAAAGAAAGACTTATATAATTGAAAGCGGCTAAAGCAGTTAGCGAAATGAGTAAAAATAGCAACATCAATTTAGCATTAGCGCTCATTCCTGGATTTCTTTCATTTGTTATATTAGCATCGGTAGGCGTGATATCGTCAAGTCTTTGTGATGAAAATTCAAGTTTGGTTTTATCCCATTGTCTTGATAATGCAGATAGTGAATTATCTAACTGTTTTTTATCATTGTCTTCATTCAGAAGCGCGTAGGTATAGGCATTTTCGAATTCATTCCAGCTATTACTTTGGGTGTCGAGTAATCCTCTTTTCTCAAAGGCAGTGGCGGCATCCAATGATAGCATTGCGTCTATCTTTAGATGTGATGCCAATGGTGGTGTGTTTATGACATCAGAAACTACAAAAGTACCGTACTTTTCTAATTTCAATTCTTTCCCAATAGGATTCGTAGTGCCAAAGATTTTCTCAGCCATATCTTTGCTTAAGATGATTGCATTCAGCGACTTTGCCAAACTTGTAGCATTGCCATTTTGCAATTTAAATCCAAAAACATGAAAGAAATTAGGTTCACTAAAGGTTAATTCGATGGGAATATCACCGTTTTCAGTTTGCACATTGGCATTACTTCCAAATCTTACTATGGCTGTTTTTTCAACAAATGATAATTTATTCAATTCACCTTTGATCGGTAATGGTGAACTTGCATATTGTGATTGCTTAGCATCAACTATTTCCTTAGTTATTATTCGATAAATATTGGCTAATTTTGGATGAAAATGATCGGTGTCATAGTTCTCCTTTAATTTGGACAGTAGGATCACGCCAATCGCCATACTCAATGCTAGACAAAATATGTTAACGAATGAAAATAATTTGTATTTCCAGAGCGTTCGAAAGGCGATTTTTATATAATTTTGGAGCATGATTCTGAGCTTTGAGCTACTAGCATTTAGCTATTAGCTATGATTAAATATTTTATTGCTAAAAGCTAATGGCTGATAGCAAATGGCTAAAAGCTACTGGCTGATAGCGACCGGCTTCCTTATTCCGTCTTCAACGATTTTACTGGATTCATTAGCGCTGCTTTTAGAGCTTGATAACTCATTGATAATATAGAGAAGATAAAAGCAATAATACCTGTAATGGCAAAATGCCACCATGAGATAGTGATGCGATATGGAAAATTAGCCAACCATTCTTCAATGAAATAGTATGCAATTGGAGATGAGATAATCAATGCTATTCCAATTAAAGTAATGAATTCTTTTGAAAGCATTTGAAGGATCGAAGCGATACTTGCGCCTAGGACTTTTCTGATGCCGATCTCCTTTGTACGCGACTCAACTGTAAATGTTGCTAGCCCAAAGAGTCCCAAGCAAGCTATACATATAGCCCATATGGCTGAAATCGAGAATAGTGAACTATATTGTTGCTCTATTGCATACGATTTATTAAAATTATCGTCAATGAAGTTGTATTCAAATGGATTGCCAGTAAAATATTGCTTGTATAATTTCTCGATTGATGCTATCTTGGTAGACATGTTCTCGGCGGTCAATCGAACTGTTATAAAACTAGATGAAGCTTGCGGATAGAAGATAACAGGATCGATTTTGGTTTTCAAACTTAAATGATTATAATCTTTTATTACTCCAACTATATCAAGGAAACGTTCATCCCATTTAATTTTTGTTCTAACAGCATCTTCCGGTGTTGCAAAACCTAGTTCTTTGATCGCTGATTCATTTAATATTACTTTGCTATTGTCGTTCCACTCTACTTCGCACTCCGCCTTCGTAAAGTTTCTGCCTGCGACCATTTTTATACCATATGCATCAAAGTAGCGCTCTCCAACAATACTAAATGCATAAGATTTATTTTCTTCAACCAGGATATAAGATCCATATTCATATAATCTTGTTTTATTGAAGTCTTCTCATTAGTAAATCCACAACATGTTGTTTTTTCTGTTGAGAATTTTAATCTCATTGAATT
>JANMMV010000765.1:0-14611 GCA_031373565.1 Saprospiraceae bacterium | reverse complement strand
CGTGTCAGTGTGGACGTAATATGCCAGTCATACAAGAAATTGATGGAAGACTGGAAGATGTTATTACCGGTCCCGATGGAAGACAAATGGTACGCTTTCACGGTATTTTTATCGGTATTCCATCCATTGAGAAGGCGCAGGTCGTTCAACATCGTAGAGATTTGATTGAATTAAGAATTCAAAATACCATTGGTTTGACATCTGAAGAGATTGAATTGATGAAACAACGCATCAGAAGTCAGTTAGGAGATGTGATCGTTCAGGTTGAGCAACATGCAACCATCGAACAAGCCGCCAATGGAAAGTACAAAGCGGTGATCTCAAAAGTACATTGATTATTTAACAGCCCATTGAAAGTACTATTCCTCACGCAATATTTTCCACCTGAGACGGGAGCTCCTCAAAATAGGATTCATTCCTTAGCCACTTATCTGGCCGATTTGGGAGCCAATGTGTCAATATTAACGGCTATGCCAAATTATCCTAAAATGGAAATTCAGCAAGCATATAAAGGAAGATATTTTGTAAAGGAGCAAGAAGGGAAACTTACTATTTACAGGTCTTGGATCTTTATCAGAAAAAGCAAAGGGATTATTTCGAGATTATTAAACTACTTTTCGTTTGTTTTTTCATCATTATTTACGGGATTAGTAAGAGTACCAAAGCATGATATTATTATTTGTGAATCTCCTCCTTTGTTTTTAGGAATTAGCGCACTAGTGATTTCGAAGTTGAAAGGAACAAAGCTTATTTTTAATGTATCTGATCTGTGGCCCGAATCCGCTGAAAAATTGGACATTATCCGCAATAAATTATTATTAGGGATATCATACAAATTGGAAGCTTTACTGTATAGAAACGCTACGTTGGTAGTCGGGCAAACCAAGGGTATTATCTCCAATATCAACTATCGGTTTCACCAAATTCCTACCTATTGGTTGCCCAATGGTATAGATTTTCATGCATTCAATATTGATACAGAAGGATTTTCTTTTCGCAAAAAGAATGGCTATGCCGACAATGACTTTGTACTGCTATATGCAGGTGTATTAGGGCATGCACAAGGGCTAGAAGTAATATTGGACGCAGCAGCAAACACATTTGCGACACCCAACATCAAATATTTGATCATCGGGGATGGTCCAGAAAATGCAATTTTAACCCAAAGGGCACTAGAGAGCGGACTGTCAAACGTGAAGTTCATAGGTAATATACCCCGCCATGAATTGCCGGAGGCAGTGGCAGCTTGTAATGCCTACATTGTACCACTAAAAAAGAATGACCTTTTTTTGGGTGCCGTTCCTTCCAAATTATTTGAACCTTTGGCTATGGCTAAGCCTATTTTGCTTGGCGTTGATGGTGAAGCAAGGGAGCTTTTTATTCATCAAGCCAATGCAGGCCTATACAATGAACCCGAAAATAGTGCCGAGGTGACATCCAATATTTTGAAATTATACCGTGATATTGATTTGCGGAATCAGCTAGGGAAAAATGGCAAGGCCTATGTTCGTCAGTTTTTTGATCGAAAAGAAATAGCAGCTGTTTTTTACAAAAAAATGATTGCATTACGATGACGCTCATTAAAGAAACGGTGATGAGCGATTTGCCAGGGATTGTCTTATGTCATAAAGATGCTTTCCCCAATGCCCTATCTACTAAACTTGGAGATCGTTTCTGTTCAAAAATGTTGTCGTGGTATATCGTACATGAAAGGGGTATCATGCTTCATGCCGAAGATGACGGCCGGGTAGTCGGATATACAGGTGGTATCATTGTAAAACAGCCCGGTTTGCCGGGAGCTGCCACATCGATCACTCAATTTAGTTTTCATCAATTTGTGATATCATTCTTATTGCGTCCGTGGTTAGTTTTGCATCCTGAAAATCTGCATCGCTTTCAATTTATCCTGCGCAATATCAAGTTGAAATTTGGATGGATCCCAAAGCAAGTTGCTCAACCAGTAAGTACGTTATTCAAACCGAGGTGGGGTTTAGTGGTGATCGGTATCAGCCGTCTTATACAAGGAAAAGGAGTCGGCTCTAATTTACTCCATGAATTTGAAAATAGAGCAAAAACGGATGGGGTGGAAGAAGTTACGCTTTCCGTAAAAAATAATAATAATCAAGCCATAGCTATGTACAAAAAAAACGGATGGCAAGTCTATCATGAAGATATTGATTCACTTTCGATGATCAAAAGATTTTGAATATACCTTTTTCACCCCCATACATCGATCAGGATATTATCGATGAGGTAGTGGCTTCACTACAATCAGGATGGATTACCACCGGTCCGAGAGTAAATGCCCTAGAAAATGAAGTGTGCAAACACACAAAAGTTTCTCACGCCCTTTGCGTAAACTCGTGGACATCAGGAGCGATGCTGATGCTCAAGTGGTTTGGGGTAAAAGCTGGCGACGAAGTCATCATTCCTGCCTATACCTATAGTGCTACAGCGCTCGCCGTATTGCACTGTGGAGCAGTACCGGTGATGGTAGATATCAATGATGATTTTACGATTGATGTAGAAAAAGTAAGAGAAAAAATTTCGGCAAAGACCAAGATTATTATGCCTGTCGACATTGCTGGTTGGCCGTGCGACTATGACGCTATCAATCTATTGGTCCAAGATGCATCGGTCCGATCACTTTTTGTACCATCGCACAAAAATCAAGAAAAGCTGGGTCGAATCTTAATCCTATCAGATGCAGCGCATAGCATTGGGGCCAAGGTTAATCATGTAGATGCTGGAAAATTGACAGATATCACTATCTTTTCGTTGCATGCCGTAAAAAACGTGACCACTGCTGAAGGGGGAGTCATCTGCATCAATCTTCCATCACCCTTTAACAATGCGGAGGAGTACGCTTATCTTCGATTGATGACCCTCAATGGCCAAACCAAAGATGCCTTTACAAAATCTAAAGCGGGTGGGTGGCGATATGATATCGTAGATTTGGGCATGAAAATCAATATGCCGGATGTATTGGCGGCGATCGGGTTGGCTCAGATCAGAAAATATGACGTGCAATTACTACAGGAACGAAGACGCATTTTTAATCAATATTCTACTGCATTTTCGAAGCTTGCATGGGCTAAACTCCCACCTCAAGACAATGATCGCGTGCAATCATCCTATCATTTGTATGCATTGCGGATACGCCATATTTCAGAAACACAGCGCGACCAGATAATAGACCGCATCGCTATGGAAGGCGTGGCCGTCAATGTCCATTTTATACCAATGCCGATGTTGACTTTATTTAAAAATTTAGGCTACAGCATAGACGATTATCCTTGGTCTTATCAACATTATGCCAGCGAAATCTCCCTGCCCATCTATCCACAATTGAGTACTGCGCAGGTGACTTATATTATACAGTCGGTCGTGAAAGCGTATACTGAAATCGTCTGTTCTTGATACGATCTTTTGATATTATCTTTTCGTTTCTTGGGTTGTTGCTTTTATTACCCATTTTTCTGATATTGGCATGTTGGATCATGATCGATTCAAAAGGTGGTGTTTTTTATCGGCAAACTCGGGTAGGTCGGTATGGAAAGGAGTTTATGTTATATAAGTTTAGATCTATGCGCATCGATGCTGATAGAGCTGGTTTGCTCACCGTAGGTCGAAACGATAGCCGTGTTACGAATGCTGGAAAATTAATTCGAAAATACAAACTGGACGAATTGCCCCAACTCATTAATGTATTACTAGGCGAGATGAGCTTGGTAGGTCCTCGACCTGAAGTCCGAAAGTATACCAATATGTATACGAATGATCAAAAGTTGGTACTGCAGGTGCGGCCTGGCATCACCGACTGGGCGTCGATACAGTTTAAAAACGAAAATGAACTATTGGGCAACAGCAACAACCCCGAGCAATTGTATATTGATGTAATAATGCCACAAAAGATAGAGCTCAACAAACGATTTATACAAAACCCGACGATCGGTCAATATTTCCAAATCATCTTCAAAACTATATTTTAGGCCTAGCAAGTGATAAAATACGTCACATATTAATATTAAATCTAATGCGTAATGTTATGATAATTATTGTGTTAATATATTAACAAAATTAAATTGTTTGGAATTTTATTATAAAATATACAAAGACAACTATCTATTGTACTTTTGTCGTTAAAATATTTTTGACTGTGACGCGATCCAGTAACCACTTATAACGAACAATCGAACTAATCGAATCATCACGCATTCAATCATTCAGCAAACCTGTGCCGCTCCGCGGTTTCATCAATTCAGCAAATAAATAATATGAACCACCTATTTTCTTTCCGCACCGCAGCAACCGCAATTCTCTTTTCATTTTTATCATTTGTGGCTTATGCACAGCCGACCGTGATGTCACTTAACCAAGATGTTAGCGGTACATATGCCAATTCTGGAACGACACTAAGAGGTGGTGCATTTACGGCACGATTTCAAGAAAACGCTACGGGTACTTCTGCAGGAACTCGTAATTGGCAATTCAATGCTGATTCCTATTTCAATACATGGGGGGTATTATCTACTAATGGAGCTAGTGCTGTTAACATAGCAGCATATAATTCGGTTATCGTACCTAATTCAGGGACTGCTTCGGCTAACTTTGAAGGTGGACCAGGGTATAACAGTAAAGGACGATTATTAGCCACTCAAGCCAATTTTTATTATACCTATAATATTATAAAAGGGACCAGTTATGCTAGTCAATTAATGGGGGTATTGGAAACCAGTTATAATCCTGCTACCATTTCTACACCAACACAAAGTGCAGGTACCAATGGGTCGCGTACAATTTCAATTACCACTTCTGGTAATGCTGCTGGTGAAAATGTATTTCTACGTTATTCAACCAACAGTTATACAAGTTCAACCTTAGTGCAAGCTACAGGTTCGGGTACTACCTGGACGGCTACTATCCCATGGCAATCAGCTGCAGTATCTTTTTATGTTTATACAAGTCCGCTTAGTTTAGCGGCGATAAATGCAGCAGTTGCTGCCAATGGTCAAAATGCTCATGATGTATTAACACTACAAATAAATGCAGGAGCCAACCAAACTTGGACACCAGCTTCAGTTTCAGGAAATGTAGTGGTATTTAGTGCTGGCGGAACGGGTGCTGCGGGTGTAGGATACACCAGTCTTACCAATGCCAGTGGTGCTTTTGCTGCTTTAAACGGTGGAACGGCACATACTGGTGCAGTGAGTGTATTTATTAATGCTGATGTTACAACTGAAGCAGGTACAAATGCCTTAGCCAATTCTGCCACTTGGACATCTATGACAATAAACCCAATAGGAGCAAGAACCATAAGTGGTGCCCCATTAGCAGGAACACCTTTAATTGATTTAAACGGTGCAGATAATGTAACGGTGGATGGATTAAATACAGGAGGCAACTCTTTAACATTTTCAAATACAACAGCTTCAACTACTGCTGGTACAAGTACCATACGTTTTCAAGCAGATGCTTCAAGTAATACGGTAACAAATTGTACAGTTTTAGGAGTAAGTACTGGTGCACCAAGTCAAAATGGAACTACTGTTGCTCCAGTGACTGCAACTATTTTATTCGGTGCTGCAGTGGCAGGAACTACAGGTAATGATAACAATACCATTTCGAATTGTAATATTGGTGATGGAGCCACTTTACCTACAGTAGCCATTGGTTCTGCAGGACAATCAGCTTCAATTATCAATGATAATATTAATATTACTGGAAATAATATATTCAATTTCTATGGTAATGCGGGTGCTAACGGTATTAACGTGGCAACCAATAGTTCGACTTGGACTATCAGTAACAACAGGTTTTACCAAACAGGCAGTAGATCGGGATTAGCATCAGGAAATTACCTTGAAGCTATCTATATTGGCACAGCTTCTGGAAGTGGTTATACTGTTAGTGGCAATACTATCGGATTTAACTCTGCTGCAGGTGGCACGGTAATGACAAATAGTGGTGGCCGATTTGTAGGGATTGACCTTACTGCTGTTGCCGCTACGCCAGTTTCCAACATACAAGGAAATACTATTAATGGTATTAACTGGACGACAGCAAGTTCTGCAGCTACATTAGGAGCTTCACCTTTTAACGGAATTATCGTTAAAGCGGGTGGTGTTAATATAGGAACAACTACAAGTAACGTTATAGGAGCTACATCAGGTGTTGGTACTGCAAGTGCTAACATTTTTGTAACTACAACAACTACTGGGACAGGTATTGTGCCAATATATGTCACTTCTGCTACTGCCTGCACAATATCTGGTAACACTGTAGGTGCCATTGCAACAGGAGGTACAGCTGCAATTGGCTATGCTTTTACAGGTATTGCTGTTGCAGGAGCTGGTAGCCATATCATTACTTCTAACAATGTTGGAAATAGTACTGCTGCAGGTGTTGCATTGGGTATCGTGGGAACTACAACAGCTGTTAGTACTTTTGTTGGTATTACTTCAGCAGCCACAGGGTCAACAACCATTGGTAGCTCTGGCAATGCCAACACCATACAAAATATTAATTTAAATGCAGTAGCTACTAATACTTTTACAGGTATTAGTGATACAGGTGTAGGAACTACGCTTAATATCAATTTCAATGTAATTAAAGGTATTGTATTTGGTGCTACGGGTACTACTCATGCATCTATTTTTACAGGTATTTCTAATTCAGGAGCAGAAACGACTGCTATAAATATTAATAACAACAGCTTAGGTACTTCGGGTGCAGGAAATGGATTGGTTACTTACAATCTTACCGCTACCGCTGCGTCTGGTGCGCTTACCGGTATTACTAACACAGCTGGATCTGCTGCTGCAACATTGTCAATACAAACCAATGATTTCAGAAGCATCACTTATACATCTGCAGGTTCAGGTGCACATACTTATATTAGTAATACAGCTACTACTTTGTCTCAAAACATAAGCAGCAATACGTTTACAAACCTAAATGTAAATACCACAGGAAGTGTAACTTTTATTGCTAATGCAGTTGCTGTCCCAGCTGCTGGTAGTATGAATGTAAACTCCAACAGCATCGTTACAGCATTTAATAAAGGTAGTGCAGGTGGTACAGTTACATTTTATAGCTCAAATGCAAGTTCACTTACTGGTTCGGTGATTAATTTTCAAAGTAATAATTTTTCCAATGTTACATTAACAGGAGCAACAGGTTTTACCGGCATCAACAATACTGATGGAGGTTCCCCTACTAAAACTTTTACAGGGAATACTTTCAATAATATAAGTGGAGGTTCAGGAACCATGAACCCGATGACAGTTAACTACTTTGGAGGTACCAGTTCTGTTAGCAGCAATACCATTACAAATATATCATGGAGTGCTCCAGTTACAGCATTGACGATTGGCGGAAATAGTTCTGCAACAACGTTGAATGTTAACAGTAATATTATTAATAATATATCTGCCACCGCAGTTATAGGTATTTCGAATACAACTCCGAGTACTACTACTACCTTAAATATGAGCAGCAATACAGTAAATACTCTTTCTTCCACTACAGCAGCAACAAATATTGGTATATCGTACGGAGGAGCCGCACCAGCTGCCAATATTTTCAAAAATAAGATTTTTGATCTTTCGGGAAACAATGCAGGTACCATAATTAATGGGATAGCAATTTCTGCAGGAGGTACTAACACTAATATTTACAATAACCTAATTGGGGACTTAAGAGCTACAGCAGCAACTATTACGGCACCGGCTTCAGCAGTTATTGGAATAAATCTTACTTCGGTCTCTCCAACAACGAACCTGAATCTTTATTACAACACAGTTTACCTGGCAGCAACGTCATCAGGAACAAATTTTGGAACATCTGGCATTTCGCATGCAGCAAGTATCACGGCTACTACTGCGGCATTAGATTTAAGGAATAATATTATTGTCAATAATTCAACGGCTGCTGGTACAGGAACTACAGTTGTTTACAGAAGAAGTGCAGGAACCGCAAGTAATCTTGCTAACTATGGCAGCACATCCAATAATAACTTTTTCTTTACACCTTCAGGTGCTAGTAATTTTTATTACTCAGACGGAACTAGCACTGCTGCAACCATGGCTGCGTTCAAAACTGGTGTATTTACTGCCGGTACCATTGCGCCAAGAGATGCCGCATCAGTTTCTGATGTTGTATCAAATACACCGGGTGTGTTTTTCCAAAGCTTTACAGGTTCTTCAAGCACATTTTTACATTTAGTCAATGGGCTTGCCACACAGGCAGAAAGTGGTGGCGCTCCTATCGGCGGAATTACTGATGATTTTGCCGGAGATACTCGTAATGGAACCACACCAGATATCGGTGCCGATGAATTTTCTGGTACAGCGCTTGACCTAACTGGTCCAATTATTACTTACACTACATTCTCAAACGTATCTTGCACAACGGATAGAACACTTTCGGCGAATATTACAGATGCAAGTGGGGTTAACATAACAGCGGGTACACGTCCTCGTTTGTATTATAAAAAAGGGTCAAATGCAAATACTTTTGTTGATAATACCAATGCTACAGACGGATGGAAATTTGTAGAGGCAACTGGTGCAGGAGGCTCTCCTTTTAGTTTCACCACTAATTTTAGTTTATTATTTGGAACGGCTCCTGTTGCAACTGATGTTATTCAATATTTTGTGGTAGCTCAAGATATAGCAGGTACACCAAATATTGGCATTAACAGTGGTACATTTGCGGCTACCCCGGCAAGTGTGGCATTAACCTCTGCGGCTTTTGCATTGACAGGGTCTATCAATAGTTATACCATAACTACTGGTGGTTTATCGGGGACTGTGACCATTGGTGCTGCGGGTACTTATACTAGTATCACTGGGGCTACGGGCTTATTTAATGCCATCAACACAAGTGGTTTGTCAGGAGCACTTACAGTAAATATTGTGGATGCTAGTGTTACTGAAACGGGAGCGACCACTTTGAATGGTATTACTTACAATGGGTGTGCTGCTGGTCCTTATACCGTATTAATAAAACCGAATACCACAGCGACGCTTACTGGAACTTTGGCAAACAATGCTTTAATCAGATTAAATGGTGCTGACTTTGTTACCATTGATGGAAGCAATTCCGGGGGTACTGACAGAAGCCTTACCATAACAAATACAAGTACAACGTCACCTTCAGGTATCTCATTAATAAGTTTAGGCACAGGATTAGGTGCTATCAATAATACCATTAAAAATTGCAATATCAGTACAGGTGTTCAAGCCACAACGGGTTACGGTATTGCAGTGGGTGGTACTACTCCCGGTACGACAGGTGCAGACAATGACAACACAACTATTCAGAACAATAACATCACAGCATGTGTGGTAGGTATTTATGCTCAAGGTACAACCATTGTTGCTTCTGGCGGAAATGACAATTTGAATATTACTGGGAATACAATTACTTACAACTCCAATTTATCTTTTAATGTTGGTATAAGTGTGAACAATAGTTTAACCAGCATGGTTAACCAAAATAACGTAAGTATTACAACATCTGCTACAACTACCACAAGCTCATGTGTTGGTATTCAACTTGCAGGTACGACAGGAGCTACAGTAAGTCAAAATAATGTGAGTGTTTCTACTGCGGCACCTATAGCCCCTGTTGGTATTTCTTTAGAAACCAATTTTGTTTCTTCTAACGTTACCAGAAACCTGATTACTCAGGTGCTTACTACAAACACTGGTGGCTATGGCGGACGAGGCATAACTATAGGTACAGGAACAGCTAGTAGCGCCCTAACGATAGCGAATAATGTTATTTACGGGGTAAATGGTTCTAACTGGAATGCTTTCGACAATTCAACCGCAATAGGTATCGCAATTGGTATGATAGGCGGAAGCAGTACCATAACAACTATTGCAGGTGGAATTAATTTATATTTTAATAGTGTAAATATGACGGGCAGCATGGGTGCTGGATCAACAACAGCCGTTACCGCTGCTTTATATGTCGGTTCGGTAGCAAGTGCTTTAAATATTAGAAACAACACCTTTGTAAATACCCAGACAGGAACAAATGCTACCCAGAAAAACTATGCTATTTTTTCGGCAGCAGCCAATACTGCATTTACAACGATTAATAACAATGATTATTTTGTAAGCAATTCATTTAATGCACCTTCAGCAATACCAGGAAATATCGCTGCAACGGATAGAACTGATCTGGCAGGTATTCAGTCAGGATTTGGGCAGAATGCAGCATCAATCATTACAAATCCTATTTTCACCAGTAATACTGATTTGCGTCCATCAATTGGTTCTCCTTTAGTAAATGCGGGTGTATCAGGTACGGGCATAACAACCGATTTCTTGGTAGTAACAAGAAGTGTAACTACGCCTACTATCGGTGCTTATGAAAGCGCTGTAGATGTAACGCCACCTGTTATATCTTACGCTACATTAGGCAACACTTTGAGCCTTACCGATCGCAATTTGACTGCTGTTACTATCACTGATTCGGGTACCGGTTTATCTGCTGCCAAGCCGAGATTGTATTACAAAAGATCTACTGCTGCCAATACTTACGTAGGAAATACAAATGCTGATGACGGTTGGAAATTTGTAGAGTCTAATGGTACTACATCGCCTTTTGATTTCACAACTGATTATTCCAAACTCACAGGTGCTCCTGTAGCAGCAGGTGATGTGATACAATACTTTGTCTCCGCTGCGGATGCCGCCGCTACGCCAAATGTTGCTATTAACGCGGGCGTATTTACAGCTACACCAACGAGTGTTGATTTAACATCTGCGGCATTCCCGATTACAGGAGCAATTAATCAATATATCATTAGCACGGCTTTTACAGGATCGTATAACATACCTGGAAGTTATCCTTCACTAACGGGTGTAGGCGGATTCTTCGAGGCGGTAAATGCGGGTGTCGTGACTGGAAATATTACTGCAAATATTACTGCCAACCTTACGGAAGATGGTACCAATGCGCTGAATGAATGGGCAGAATCGCCTGCAGCAAGCAATTTTACGATGACGATTCAGCCGGATGCGGCAGTAGTAAGAGTAATCAGTGGTAATGTTGTTACAGGCATGATACGATTGAATGGTGCTGACAGAGTAACCATAGACGGCAGATTTGGTGGATCAGGAAATTTTTTAAATTTTATTAATACCAATACGCCATCTGCAACAGGTTCTGTATTTACATTTTTAAATGGAGCAACGAATAACACACTTAAAAATTTATTTATTCAATCGGTAACAACTTCTACTAGTGGATGTGTCTTCTTTAGCACATCGACGGGTGTCGGTAATTCAAATAATACTATAGATGCTTGTAAAATCAGAGCGTATGACGGAACCAACATCGGAAATATCTGTATTTATTCAGCAGGTACCGTTGGTAATGAAAATAGTGGCAATATTATTTCTAATAACGAATTGTACAATTATGCTTTCCGAGCTGTCGATATAGCTTCTACAGGTTCTACTGGATGGTCGTTTACGGGCAACAGTTTGTACCATGATATAGGTGGTGTAAATTTTGGAACTGGTGCAGCTTCAATGCATGGCATCAGGATTCAAGGCGGGGGCAATTATACCATCACTGGTAACTTTTTAGGAGGAAATGCAATTTCAGCCGCAGGTTCTGCTACCTTTACTTCAACGGCTGCTTTAGTCTCGTACACAGGTATTTCTACTGCATTTACATCAGGTACTTCTAATATAAGAGGCAATGTGATTAGAGGGCTTAACATCACTAGTGTACCAACAGTCGCTTCTGGTGTAGTATTTTTAGGAATTTCGGTTTCTGGTGCTGGACTTGCTAATATAGGAGGAAGTCTTGTGGGTGAAGGAAATACCATCGGATCAAATACAACAAATTCTTCAATAGTATATACAACTACAACTACTTCAACCTTGAATACTACCCAAGTGCAAGGTATCAATAGTTCTGGGGCAGGCAACCTAATAAGAGGCAACCAAATTGGGGGTATTGATATAAACAACCTGGGGAGCTCCCCAGCTCCAACAACCTTCTTTGGTATTGTAAGCACAGGTACAGCAACAACACCACCTATGTTGATCACTGACAATATAGTGGGCAGTTCAGGAGTAGGTGCTGCTAGCAACAGTATCCGTTTTCTTTCTACGTCAATTTCTACTGCTCCTGGCATTGTTGGAGTTACTCATCAAGGATCTACAAATGCTGTATCCATTACCAATAATACCATTAAGAATATCACAAATCAAAGCACAACTTCTTCTGGAAGTTTTAGTGGTGTATTAGTTTCAAGCACAGTAACTAACCCAGTTATTATTACAGGTAACACAATTGATAATATCAGCAGTGTCAGCAATATAAATGGGACAAGTTATATTGGAGTCAGTAGTGCGGTAGCAAGTTCTACGATAAATATCAGCAGCAACACAATTACAAATATTTCCCAATCCAGTACTGGATCATCTTCAACAATTACGGGTATTAGTCATACTGGTACATCTGTTGGAACAATCAGTCAAAATACGATAAACAACTTTTCATGCGCTGGTACAAATACAACTTTAACAAGTGGTGTTTCAAGTGTTCAGGGTATTTATTTGACTGGCGCTACATCAGCAGGAAGTATAATATCTCAAAATACCATCTCTAATCTCTCCAATACAAATACGGGCACAACGGCAACGAATGTAAGTGGTATTGGATTTGCCTCTTCTTTACTATCACCAACAATTACCCGGAATAAGATTTTTGGATTGTCCAATCTTTCAACCGGTACAACTGTCACAGCACCACCAACAGTATCAGGAATTATTATGAGGTCTGCTACTACTGATGCAACTATAAGCAATAATATGATTTCATTAGGAGATGGACAGACTACAAATACTCAATTTATAGGTTTGTGGTGTAATTTTACTACAACTGCTATATTGAACATGTTATATAATTCAATAAATATATCGGGTACTGCGGGTTCAGGTGCTTTACCTTCCTATGGAATTCAGAGAGGTAATAACTCTACAAGTGCCATTACTTCTACTATGGTCATAAAAAATAACATTTTCCGAAACGAACGTACAGGTGGTACTGGAAAACATTATGCCATAGCCAACCAATCATCTCCAGTCAGCACAACAGGTTGGACAGGAAGTGATATGGTGACCAATGCATTTAGAACGTTTAGTGCAAGTACGGTAGGTCTTTGGGGAACTGCAGATCAAACATTTAGCGGTTGGAAATCAATATCTGGGGGTGATGCTTTAAGCATTAATCCGTCCGCAATTAATTTTGTAGATGTTTCAGTCGGTAATTTGGATTTAGTTGCAGGTACGAATTGTAATCTTAATGGTGCAGCTACCGTACTGTCATTGACTACTGATTTTTATGGAGCGACTCGTAATGCAACAATGCCAGATATTGGGGCATTTGAATCATCAGCTCTATTGCCAACTATCACATTAGGTGCGTCACCTTCAGTTTGCAGCGGAACTACCACTGCTAATTTATCGTACTCGGCCACCACGGGCAGTCCAGATAAATTAACTATTGATTATGACGCGACAGCAAATACAGCTGGATTTGTGGATGTAACTTTGGCAAATATTACAGCATCACCGATTGTACTAATTGTACCAGGTGCCGCTGCTGCTGCAACTTACAATGCAACACTCACTGCTACTAATAGCACCACAGGATGTGTTACGGCAGTACAGAATATTACAGTGACAGTTAGTCCTATCATCGTTCCTACAGTTGTAGGTAGCTATAGTGCAACCATCATCCATGCAGATGGGACGACAAGGAGTTATGTTGATGTATCTTGCAATCGGTTGGCTTCGATTACTGATGCTGCGGGTGGAAATGTATTGGGTAATACAACAGTGCAGGTTGATGTACAGAGCACCTTGCCACAAAATACGAATAATTTAAGGTATTTCTTACCAAGATTTTATACCATTACGCCAACTAGTAATGGGGTGAGCACGGTTCAACTCTATTTGACACAGGCTGACCTAGATTTATATAACGCAAACAATGGTACACAAACAGATTTACCGACCTCAGGTAGTAATTCAGATCCAGCGGTAATTCATTTGAGGGTGATGCAAGTGACGCTCGGAGATTTAACCAACGGCGTGCTAGTACCTGATTACGCAACCATGACTTGGGATGGCGCTAACAATTATTGGGTTGTGGATGTTCCAGCTACCATAACCAACTCTTCAACTTTCCGAACTGCTGGTCAGTACTATTTCTTCACTAACGAATCGTGTACTGGTGTCACTATTAACAATTTGGCAGCTGGCTCTTTTACGCCGACATCAGCCGTTATCACCTGGGACGCTGCGAATACATTACAAGGTTTTTATGGCATAAGACATAGGGTAGTAGGTGCACCTACCTGGATATATGGTACATCAAGTTCAAATAGCAGAACGCTAGTTGGGTTGATTTCCGGTACGCAATACGAAGTCAGTGTAAATCGTAAATGTTCTGCGGTCGACAGTAGTGCTTGGAGCACTATTCAATTCACAACGTTAAGTTGTGCCACTGGCACCCCTGTCATTGTGACCCCCATTACGACTACCTTTACCACTGCAACATTGGTATGGAATGC
>JANMMV010000757.1:0-2565 GCA_031373565.1 Saprospiraceae bacterium | reverse complement strand
GGTGTCATCATCACATCCAGGAAATGGGTTAACAGATTGGGTAGCAGGTAATTTTGGTGGGGCTGGTGATCAAAGAGTGGTCATTGGTCAATTTGATAGTATCGCCACTATAGGAGCGCATAATGCTGCGCTGAATACTTGGAGAAATCTTGCCATCAATCCCAACGCCACGGGCAATGTAGGTATTGGTAATACTGCACCTGCATATAAGCTTGATGTGACAGGATCACAAAGAGTGACAGGAGACATCATTGTAGGTGGCTCGGTAAAACAAAGTGTACAGCAATTAACCATCAGTGTACCAGGTGCAGTGTATCCAGTCATCAATCCTTTAACTGGTGGTTCTACCACACCTACATATGGTTTCACCACTACTATGTGGGTCCATAATCTTGGGTACAATCCTGTAGTAATGACAAGTCTAAATTTCTCTAATGGAGCCTTTCTTCATCATGTAAACGTCAGTTATAGGCATGTGGATAACGATACAATAGAATTTTATTTTAACAATTCTTCAGTCAATACTGCAACAGGTGTACTTAATGTGATTGTTGTAAATTAGTAAACATGTAGTTTCTCCCTTATGCTGTTCATTTTTTCTTGTTATGCCATTAAACAAAGTTTATGGTAATTGATGTGTCTTGGAATGATGTTTTGAATATCTTAGATTAATGGGCTAAAAAAAGACACACTACATTTAGCAACAGCACAGGGACTATATTACTAGATGCGTCATTTTTTACTACTTTTGGGATCGAAACGGCAGTTTTTAGACAAACTGACATTTTTGGTCAGGCTATGACGACCGAACAACACAATGGGCTCTTTATTCTTAGACACCGATCTTAAACAATTTTACTTTGAGAAGTTTCCGCGCATTTCAATAAACTCGATTACTTTTGCCTTAAATATACAGCCTAATGAACTCACTAAAAACAAGCATCTCATTCACAGTCATTCTATTTTTCATATGTAATCAAAGCTATTCGCAAAATGTGATTACGATTGATACATCGGTCAAATTCCAAATCATCGATGGTTTTGGCGCTCACCAGGGAAGTGCATTTACCAATCAGCAATGGTGGCTGGATCTTTTCTACCGTGATATGGAAGCTAGTATCTATCGAGTGGACTTGACTCCAAGATTGCGTTCGCCTTACTCGGACCTAAGTTATTTATCGCCTTGGTTTATGGGTTCGCAGACCAACAGCATTTTTAATCTCGAAGACCCGGATAATCCCAACGGGCCTGAAAACAATCGTGTTCGTACTTACACATCTCCGCAAGATTACATGAGATCGTTCGGTGGCCAAAACGCGCAGATTGCAGTCATGGGTCCGAGCATTGAAGATAATATGCAGTTTTTTACATACACGCAAGACAAAGCTATTACCACAGGGCAATCATTAGCATCTGAACTTGGAGATTTTAAACTCATTGGTTCACTTTGGTCACCCGTGCCATGGGTCAAAGTTTCATCCGGTGACACTTACACTCAAAACTGGTGGCCGGGACCTGTCAACGGAGTTAAATGGCCTTTTATATGGGGAGGCAATTTTGCTGGTGGTAAGTTAGACGTAACCAATGTGCCTTTGGATGTTTTTAATGATGGTATAGAGAATACTTCTTCTCTTACGCAATTTGTTAGGAGTACTGCTGCCTATATTAATGGTTATCAAAAGTTTCATGGTGTGCGATTTTATGCTATTAGCATACAAAATGAACTCAATTTTGAGCAATTCTATAATAGTGCAACCTATCCGCTGTCATCACAATATATTACGACAATCAAGGCAATCAAAGAAGAATTTTCAAAGCATGAGGACCTCAAGCATATCAAATTAATGGGACCTGAAGACCTTCTGGGTGGAGATCCATATGGTATGTGGCAATATGGTGGCGGTAGCAATACGATTCATAAGAATTTGCAGTATTTAACTAACATAGGACAAGATGCAAAAGCCCTGGAAGCGGTAGATTTTTTCTGTATTCATGGCTATGCCAATGACGGTGTAACAAGTGCAGGAGCAAATCCAAAACAATGGGATTGGTGGTCAAATGGATGGGGGACATCGCCTGCCGCCGGTATACCTGCCAATGTCAAAGGTTTTAAGGACTATGGCAAGAAGTCATGGATGACAGAGACATCAGGAGAGAAAGTGGAGTGGCTTTCACCTGCAAATGGTTTTCCTTCTGACGGTGCTTTTAGCCTAGCTATTCGCATCCACCAGGCGCTAACAGCAGGAAATGAAAGTGCATGGATTTATTGGACGTTTGCCTCTGAGGAAGGTTCGGAATTTGATCTGACAACGCCGGTATTAGGAAGTGCTGCACCGAAATTTGTCGCTGCAAAACATTTCTTCAAATACATCAGACCAGATGCACGTAGAGTTGAATGCAGAAGCAGCAATCAAGATATATTGAGCAGTGGTTATGTTGATAAATCAGGAGAAAGCTTAACAATGGTATTGGTCAACACGACCAATACGACTCAGGATATATCGATTACTAGCCCAATCTTTGCAAAGTATGATGTGTACATATCCGATAATGCAATGAAATTTG
>JANMMV010000747.1:0-6841 GCA_031373565.1 Saprospiraceae bacterium | reverse complement strand
GGTGTCATGATTCTATTGACTGGTAATTCGTTGATCATTTATTGTGAATTTTGTGCAAATATCTGTCTTAAATGGCAATGCAACACTGACCTTTATCAGGAACATTGATGATAGTTGTCATACTAGTTTTATTAATCGGATGATCTAATCAATCATTCGATTCAATTTTTCTACATTGATAATGCTAATAATATTGTCGTTAATACTTATAAGATTTTCATCTTTGAAATCAGAAAGCGTTCTGCTTAGACTTTCTTTTGCTACACATGCGATCGCCGCAAGATCTTCGCGTAAAATATGGATATCTTGAGATTGAAAATTATGCATAACAAAAATAAGTGCTTCTGCTACTTTTTTGCGCAGACTTCCGAACCCTACCCATTGCATGCGCTGTGCTACCTGTTTGTGTTTGCCTATTTCAAAGTATAAAAGTGCTGTAATTAATGCTGGATTTTTTAAATACTGTTTGAATATGTCAGATGGTATCACGAGAAAACTACTATCAGTTAAAGCATAGGCAGCGCTTTCGTGCACTCCTCCAGAGATAATGTCTTGATAGCCAAATATGTCGTCTTTAATATTCAAATCTGTAATTACTTCTTTTCCAGTATCCGTTGTTTTACATATTTTAATGCACCCGGTTATCACAAAATATGCATTTCTTCCTAAAGATTCTTCATCATAAATTCTATCTTTTCTTTTTACAGTTCTTATCTCAAGATTTAGCTTTTCGGACATAAATGTAGACCGAAATAAATTACCTAATTCGGATGGGTTCCATGATATATTTGTTACATTATCTAATGGTGCAAAGGACAATCTAGTTTCTATTGCTTGTATAAGCTCCGCATTGTCAAATGGCTTAGAGATGTAATCAACAGCACCGATCGACATGCCTTTACGAAAATCTGTAGCATCGGCTTTAGCAGACAGAAATATGAGTGGGATGTATCTAAAACTTGAATGGGACTTTAGTGCTTTGAGCACCCCAAAACCATCTAAATTGGGCATCATGATATCACAAATAATAAGGGAAGGTGGATTATGATGAATTGCTTTGAGTCCTAATAAACCATCAGCTGCTGTGGCTACTTCATAGCCAGCAAGCGAAAGTATTTCTGCTATATTTTCTCGGAGATCATCGTTATCTTCAATGACTAAAATGGATCTTTTATGCATAGTTAATTAAATGTAATTTTGACAGATGTAAAACTATTTTCCTCACTTTCGATGGTAAGTGTTGCCTTGAGCAAATCACAATATTTTTTGACTATATGCAGGCCCAAACCTGTACCTTGTATTTGACCTACGTTGGACGCTCGATAGAATCTACCTAGCAATTTACTTTGGTCCTTCAGTGGTATACCTATGCCTTTATCATGTATAGATATCATCAACTTGTTATCGATGGATTGACCTATCGATATTTTTACTTCATCTGATGAATACTTTAGCGCATTTGAAGTCAGATTAAAAATGATATTTTTTACTAGTTTTGAGTCAGTATTTATTGAAGCTTGGTCAAAGCCTTGGTTATCCAGAAGAATCGTTTGACCTGCTTTGAATATGGGTGATAATTCACTAATAATTTCATTTGCCAGCTGTGAAATATTGACTGTTTCGACGCTCAAAGATATTTTATTTTCGTCTATTTTTGATATCGTAAGTATATCCGTAAGAAGGGCAGTGAGATTGTTAGCCGCTTTTTTTATTTTTTCGACATGCGTCAGTCTCTTGGACAGATCATCTTCTGATGAATATTGAGCGATGAGTGAAGCCGATGATAAGATAGATGCGAGTGGAGTCCTGTATTCATGCGAAACCGTTGTGATAAAATTCTCTTTCATCTCATTGAGTTCGCGTTCTTTTGAGAGAGCTGCTTGAATCTGAGATTGCACATTTAGCAGTTCATTTTCTATGATCTTGCGTTCTTCAATCTCATTATTTAAGGTCTTGTTTACTGCAAGAAGTTGATTTACAACCCTTTCCACTTCAAATGTTCGTTGGGCTACTTTGGTATCCAGCTCTTGGTTTAGACCTAAAAGTTTTCTCTCTGTATTTTTTAAAGGAGTAATGTCATGTAAGATGCCTGTAAAGAGCATTTGGCCATTAACTACCACTTCCGATACAGCGAGTCTTAAATCAAAAACAGTTCCATCCTTTCTTCGTCCGAAGATATCTCTACCTATACCTATAATCTTAGGTTTGCGTGTTTGCACATAGTTATTAATATAACCATCGTGAGCATACTTATCAATGTCAGTCATTAACATGGAAACGTTATGCCCTATAAGTTCTTCTTCGCTAAAAAGAAATAACTCGCTAACTGCTTTATTGACTTTCAACATTATACCACTATTATTAATAACTAAGATACCATCGACAGCCGTATCCATTATGGATTGATAAACTTCAGAAATATTAACGTCCATTTAGATTGCATAGTTATTGATCGTCAAAGATACAAATATTTGGTCGTGACCACTATCATCATCTCTAATAACGTTGGTCATAGTTAGTGTCCGCTCATGACTTGATCTTTGTCCCATATAACATAAAAACAAGAAATATGAATTTACTTGACCCAGTCACACGTATTATGACACCCAACCCTATTACGGTATCTCCTGATGATTCTTTGACAATTGTCCATGAGATATTTAACAGTCATAGAATTCACCATATACCTGTAGTTCAAGCAGGTAATTTGATAGGTATGGTGGCGCTCAGTGATTATTCGTTTTTTAAACGTGGTTTTGAAGGACTCGACGAGGCAGATACTGAGCTTATCCTCGTAAAACTCAATAACCATAAAGTCAAAGACATCATGGTTACTAAACTAGGAAAACTTGATTTTGATGACAGAATTGAAATAGCTGTTGATGTCTTTGCAAAAAATATGTTTCATGCATTGCCTGTTCTTCAAGAAGGCAGATTAGTAGGAATCGTGACTACTCATGATATCATAAAAGCAATTAATCAGGATGCTAGCGTAAGCAAAGAATATTAAAATTCCACAAACGTTTAAAACACCTAAGATATGACGTCATTAAAACTATACGGCATTGACTCTCCAATGATGACATATATAAAATCAAAGTTAAAGGAGTTTATTAGCTTTCATCAGCTTGACATTAATATCCAAAATATTAAGCAAATCAATGAACTAGTTTCCAAAAGGTTGGAGTCTGTCCCTGCCTATAGTATTGACAACGATGATGCAGTTTCACTTTCGCATAAAGATGTAAATGCTTATTTGCTTGAGCTATGTAAGCTATTAATACACCAAGCAGGGTTCGGGACGCACATAAGACGCATAAGCGCAGTATTTGATCCTCAAGCCCTAGTTCCAGATGCATTGCTTTATGCCCAAGTGATGTCTCAAAAGTCCATGTATATTATTGATGCCGTCCACGTAGTAGATCCTTATGTTAGTCCCGATAATTGGGTACATCCTAACTTGGATAAAATGGAAAGGCATTTTGTCGGTGATTTCCATCACGTGCATGTGGTTCAACCTATCAAATTTGCAAAAGGTAAATGTAAAAACGCTGATAATCCTTGTGCAGGCTGCCACTGTAGTGCGCCGCTGTACAAATCAGAAGTATCAATAGTGAGCGCAATTGACCTGGCCAATTGGCATAAGAGCGAAGATAAACGGATATACGAAGCCCTTATGCATCCTAAAGCAATACTGATGATATGCAGTCCGATCTCCTTCAATACTATTCATCATATTTTTACTGATGTAACTGAGCATGCTAGAATACCTGACGTCCTTTCAGCGCATCTAAATGTTCATAGTATGGTGCAAAGAGAGTCAAGAAATGACCTAATAAACCACCTGGATAGCCTGCCAGACAAAGCCCTTGTGATCATCGATAAAGAAAGTTTTAGAAATTTGAGCGAAGAAAAGGAAACTCAAGTTTATCGCATTATAGAAGATAGAAAGATGAGATTAGTTCTTCTCTAAACATCTTAATTTTTTCCAAATAATGTAATCAGTTCTTAACTCGTAAAAGTGAATTCATCGCTTTAGCAAAGTAACGATGCTAAAGTTGGAACAGCATTTAATATTTGGAATCGGTGTGTGAAAAACGCCGAATCAGTAAATTCCTAACCATTTTTTTTAAATAAAATTGATTTTTAGCGTGATTAGAATCAATGTTAGCATTGATGGCTGTCATCTGCCACGCGGTTGCCAGTTTGTAATTTTGTACTATCAAATTGAAACATGAATACCATCACTCAACAAAAGACGACTTGTTATCATTGCGGTGATCTCTGCTCGGATCGATCTTACCAAACAGGTGATAAGACCTTTTGCTGCAATGGTTGTAAGACGGTTTTTGAGATTCTCAATCAATACGAGATGTGCGAATATTATGAAATAAATGCTCACCCTGGTCTCCAAAAAAGGGGAACAGAGCGAGCGGATAAATTCGCTTTTGTAGACCTGCCAGAAGTAATCTCAAAATTAATTTTGTTTACGGATGGCAAGTTTACACACGTCAATTTCTATCTACCACAGATCCATTGTAGCAGTTGTTTGTGGCTACTCGAAAACATGCATAAAATCAATGCTGGTATCTCAAAGTGTCGGGTTGATTTCGAACAGAAAGAAGTATATATAGTATTTGATGAAACCAAATTGTCTTTGCGAAAAGTAGTAGAAACATTAGATTCTATCGGTTTCCAGCCCCATCTAAGTTTACAGAACCTTGATAACAAGAAGATTAATCAGCCTGATCGCAGTAGGTGGGCCAAAATCGGTATTGCTGGCTTTTGTTTTGGTAATATCATGATGATGAGTTTTGCTGATTATGCAGCAGGAGGGCTTGGTGTAGAAACCAACATTGCCTTATTTATAAAGGTTGCAAGTGTGATTTTGTCATTACCTGTACTATTTTATGCAGCTTCTGAGTTTTTTCTTTCGGCATGGGCAGGTATAAGACACCGATATCTCAATCTTGATTTTCCAGTAGCTTTGGCCCTGGTGATAACCTTCGTGCGAAGTCTTTATGAAATATTTACTGGGATCGGCATGGGATACCTAGATAGCATGACGGGCATCGTTTTTTTTATGTTGATAGGACGTTGGCTTCAATCTAGAACGTATCAAACACTATCATTTGACCGTGATTATAAGTCATTTTTTCCAATAGCAGTGGCAAAGGTTATTGATGGCGTAGTAAGTCATGTGCCGATAGAAAAAATTGCTGTCCATGATGTGCTCCAGATCCATAGTAATGAAATTATTGGCGTAGATGCGATGGTATCAAAAGGCATGGCCAATATTGATTATAGTTTTGTGACCGGAGAGAGTATGCCTGTTTCATTGGCTATAGGAGACCTAGTATATGCTGGTGGTCGACAAGTCAGTGGTATCGTAGAAGTAATCGCTACTAAACCATTCTCACAGTCCTATATGACGAACCTTTGGAACCAAAATCAGCACCAAAAAACTACAGAAATCAGAGAGAATATTTACGATATCGTAGGGCGATATTTTACTTATTTGGTCCTTTCTATAGGACTAGTATCTATGATATATTGGTGGCAATCGAGCCGGCTAGACTTAATGTGGAATGCCATTACCACTGTACTTATAGTGGCGTGCCCTTGTGCTCTTTTGTTAGCTAAGAACTTTACTTACGGCAACTTAATGCAGGTTTTAAGTACGAATAAATTTTATGTCAAATCGGCAGACGTTCTGGAGCGAATGACTAAGATAAGACATATCGTTTTTGATAAGACAGGGACATTAACCGATGTACATCAGGCCAAAGTGAATTATTCGGGGGAAGCTTTGGATTTGGGATTTTATAAGACAGCTATAGCATCATTATTAAGTCAATCCAATCACCCAGCAAGCAAGGCCATCGTAGCCTTTTTACAACCATCAGAAATCTTAGAAGTAGAACATTACAAAGAAACGAAAGGTGGTGGTATCGAAGCTTGGATTGATGACCATTATTTTAAAATAGGATCGCCAGCCTTTGTTCAACATGAGATCAACGGTACGCAAGAAATAGGCACTAATGTAGTTGTGATTGTCGATCATTCTGTGATCGGTATTTTTAACATTTGTAATAATTATCGCCAAGGAATAAGAGGATTGATGAGCAAATTGAAAAATGCTTACAACCTTTCTTTGGTCTCAGGTGACAATGCTACTGAGATGGATGCTATTCGTCAGATGTTTGGCCTTAAGGCTAGTGTACTTTTTAACCAAAGTCCTAGCGACAAGTATGAATATATATCAGCCCTGCAAGCAGAAAACACCGGTTGTGTTATGATGATCGGAGACGGGCTTAATGACGCCGGCGCATTAAAGCAAAGCGACGTAGGTATTGCCGTTGCAGACGGTAGCCATACTTTTACACCAGCAGCTGACGCCATCATCGATGGAGAAAGTATGGCAAAGTTATATATGTTTTTTCAAATGGCAGCTTATGGCCAACGTATCATTTTTGCGACTTTCGCCTTTGCAGCTATATACAATATTGTAGGTTTATATTTTGCAGTACAGGGACGGTTATCTCCCCTTATTGCAGCTATTTTGATGCCTGCCAGTTCGATTACAATCATAGCCATGAGTTATGGATTGGTCTCCTTGCTTGCAAAGAAGTTAAATACGCAAAAAGACGTTTATTCTCAAACCATACAACAGATACCATGAGTGTCATCATCATTTTATTATTAGTCAGTCTTACAATAGCGGCTGGTTTCCTGATTGCTTTTCTCTGGAGTGTTTCCACTGGCCAATATGACGATTTAAAAAGTCCTTCAGAACGTATCTTATTTACAGACAAATCAAAAACAAAAAAATAGACTTATG
>JANMMV010000741.1:0-11056 GCA_031373565.1 Saprospiraceae bacterium | reverse complement strand
CGTGGATTTCAGCAATGGTTTGGCGATTACAATGGTTCTTTGTTATATGCCATCTCATTTGTGATGATGATATGGTTTATCTCATACCATCTGGATAAGAGAAAAATTTATCTAAAGGTTTGATTTTGGAACTATTGCAATGGCATTGGTTGATAAAAGAAGGACAGTATTCTATTTTTCACGATAGTAGATAAAGCTGTCTGCTATCGTCTCTTTATCTATCTGGATATCATAACATGCTTGACCGACTTCTTCTAACAGTGAAAACTTGATAGAGCCTAGTCTATTTTTCTTGTCGCTACTCATGATTTTGATAAGCTCATCTTGTGGTTTGACAAATTTGGGGTGGTGACCGTATATTTTGATGAGTGAGCTGCGAATGTCATACAACTCTCCTTCTGATATTTTACCAACTCTATATGACAAGTAAGCTTCCCCTACCATACCGATAGCTATTGCCTCGCCGTGAAGCAAAGGTGTTTTGCTATCTAACCAGTAAGATTCTATTGCATGGCCGATCGTATGTCCGAAATTTAATATTTTGCGTACGCCACGTTCATTGGGGTCCTTTTCGGTGACATTTTTCTTGATGATCACGGACTGGTAGATAAGATGCTTAAAATCAAGTGTGTTGATATTGACTTGTTGAGACAGCTCTTGCCATGCTTTCTTGTCCGCTATCAATCCATGCTTGAGCAATTCAGCATACCCACTTTTCATTTGGTCTGAAGGTAGTGTTTCTAAAAATGATGGAAATATGAAGACAGCTTCGGGATCTTTAATAACACCAATCATATTTTTAAATCCCATCAAATCTACGCCTAACTTGCCTCCAACGCTCGCATCGACTTGACTAAGAAGCGTTGTAGGAACTTGAATAAATCGGATGCCTCTAACATAGGTAGCAGCGCAAAAGCCACCTAAATCACCAATAACCCCGCCTCCTAAGTTGATCATCAATGAATGTCTATCAGCACAATACCGGAGTAATTTACTCCATACAAACTGGCATGTCTCTATTGTCTTATGTCTTTCGCCCGACGGTATACGTATTACTTGACAGTCTATATCTATTTTTTCTAGTAATTGATGAAGGCAAAATTTCTCCGTGTTTTCATCTACTAGTATAAAAACCGTGGAAGGATCAATTGACTTGAGCGTTTTATTAAATCCTAACCAATCATCGATATGGATAGAATAGTTTTTGCATTTTATAGGCATCATAATTTCAGCCCGGGGGAATTTAAGTTCATAAAATCAAACTTTTACAACCACCTTTGGTTGGTAAACAGATGCAATATATTACAATCTATTGATATGTGTTGTCTTGTTTGCATTATTTGTAATAAATTTAAGATTGAAGGAGATAAGTGGTATGTAAATTACTTACTCCCTTAATATTAGCTAAACATGACACCGATTTATTACCTTTTGTTCAATCAGGTTCCCTACTCATTTATGTAGTTTATTTTCTTGGTAATGTTTACTTGACACCTAAAAACGGCATGAATCAACCTAATATCAAAAAAAGTGCACGTAATGTGAGCATTTTATTTGTATCGGTTCGTATCCTAAATTGGGAAATCAATTTATAGTCGAATTTTTATTAGTCAGAACTATATTTTACCGCAATCCTTTGTGATAGCAATTAATTAAAGCGATTAGTACTAGCTAAATTCTATTATTTTAAAAATGAAATTATTTTTCAGTATAATAATTGGCATTTACATTGCTGAGCCTGCTATATTAATCAGTAATTTTTGCTATAGATGCCAAATATTTTAGTTTCTAATTAAATAGCGCTTTGATATATCAAAGTACATATATATCTTTGCCACGCACAGTACCACAAGTATTGGCAAATTTGGTTTCATTTGGTTAGGGTTGAGGTAATACGTAAGTGTTACCTCATTTTTTTTGTAAATTTTGTGTGATACATTGATGAGTCGAATTTTAGAAGCCTGTATTGATGATTTTGAATCTGCTCTTAGTGCATTTTCAAAAGGCGCACATAATGCCGAGGTATGCTCTGCTTTAGACTTAGATGGTTTAACTCCTGATGTAGAGCTCGTAAAACGACTAGCAAATGAGACCAGCATGGGTCTTAAAATCATGATTAGAAATAGAGGAGGTAATTTTGAGTACACCCCTTCTGACATTGCTGTAATGACAGCGCAGATACAAGACTTCAAAGAGATAGCTATCGATGGTTTTGTCCTTGGGGCTACCAAGACGAGTCATGGTAGAACTTCTATAGATATACCCTCAATAATAGAACTTTCTGAAGCATGTCACCCATTTGCTGTCACAATTCACAAAGCGATAGATACCTGTGATGATATCTTGGGCGAATGCGTTAAACTACTAGACATCACTAATGTCAAATTTATATTGACATCTGGTGGCAAAGCCACAGCATGGGAAGGCAGAGACGTTTTATCAAGGCTCAGAAACATCTTAGAGCCCAATATTTATATCATCGGTGCTGGCAAAGTGACTTCTCAAAATGTACATGAACTAGCCTTGAACACTGGATTGACCTATTTTCACGGCAAAAGGATAACTAACTGAAACCAGTTTTTATTTATCTTTTGTATAATTATTATCAAAAAATAAGCGGTACCCGTTCGCATTTCCTTCGCTTAGCATTTTGCGATAATTGCGATTTGATATAGCAAACATATCGACGTTGACATTTTCAGACCCCAAAAAGGCTACTTTATCATTTACTACCTTTTTATAGTAATCCATTGCTTTTATACCATTTTCAAAAGTACGTACTATGATAACTGATGAATTGTTATCGATACTCAGTATAGCGTCTCCCAACTGCAATCTTTCTAATTTATAATTGGCTTTATTGTAGTCAGATATAGCAATCTTAATATTGATGATCGCAGCTTCATCTAGTTGATATGCCACGACAGCAACATAATGCTTCTCGTCATCGTTTTTTTCATAAATTTTGTCTACATCTTGAACACCTATTGAAGAGAAGGCTGATTTATCCCCACCCAAAAACCTAAGTATTTCCTTGGCTTTAAGTTCTTCGGAAGTATTTGGATATGTTGCTATCAATGCCATCAATCCTTGGATATAGGCATCTTTTCCTTGTGTACTGCCCAGACTCATTGCCCTCAGCAGTGCAAATTTAGCTTGGTAAGGATTATTGCCTTCCAAAACGGTAACAGCTCTGTCTGCCGCTGAGATAACGTCAGCATATTTTTCGTTCTTAAACAGATCATATACACCGTCGTAATATTTATCTGGTTTGTTGGCATCGTTTGATTTAGCATATGAGTTAGGATCCCGCAATATAGTGCTGTACTTTGAGTCAGGATATTTATCTAGTATTTTTAACTTAATTCGAGCCACACCTGCTGCATCATTCAAACTTAAATAGTCAAGATACAAATAGTAATGTGATTCTAATTCAAATGGTGTTGGTCCAAATCTTGTGTGCATACCTTCAAGTGTTTCAACAGATTTGGCATATTTTTCAAGTTTGTCTCTATATAATTTTCCAAGAACAAATGAGGCATTCATAATTTTATCTAAAGCCTCTTGTTTTTTGATAGGGTTGTTGGGTAGATCTTTGACAAACTGTTTGTAGCCTTCACTATTGGTAATATCATTATCTTTAGAATCTTTTGAAAGACTATCCGTGGCATTGTCGCTTGAAGGGGCATCAGCGCTAGCAAACGAACTTGATTTATTGCTTCTTCGCCAGTCGTCTTCAAGTGGACGATCTCCCCATACTTTGATAAAATCTTCTTTTCCTTTTTTCTTACCTTGTTCATTGTAGGCAAAGAAATTGCTACCACTGTAATCAATTTTATTAAGTTGAGGTTTGGTGCCACCTGATGATTTTGTGCTAGGATCGTTGATCACTGGCTTATCAACGTTGCGCAGGTAATACTCTTTGTATGCTTTCTTTTGATTTTCAACACTTATTGACGCTAGATAAATCATAGAATCTTGTGTCTGAATGATATCTATTTGGTTTGCAATGTCCTTAAGTGATGACGCATACTTTTGAACTTGTTCTATTCGAACATCTGTCTTCGGCATGACGGTACTTGTGCTGTCGAAGTATTGCCACGCTTTGAAATAGCTCTCTTTTCGGTAATAAATATCAGCGATTGTGTAGTAAGCGTCTATTTTGATACGTGGATTCGTACCCAAAGCAGCTGCGCTTCTAAACGCGGCTAAACCGGCTTCTTCGTTTTTGCGACTCATCTCTATCTCTCCAATAGTAAAATACATTTGGTCTTGGAAGTTTTGATACTTTATGTCTTTTAGGCGCTTCGTAAGTAATTCTATTGCTTTTTCTGGTGTAGTATTACCAGAAAGGATTCCATTTTTGAAAGCTGCTAAATCTGCTACAAATTCCATTTCTACATTTACAGACCAATCTTTTGCTTTATCAAAATATACATATGCTTTGTCGTACACTTTTTGTTGCTGGTAGATTTGTCCTGCTATGAAAGCATATCGAGCCTTTAGTTGTCTGCTATTAGCTAGTTCTATGGCTTCGATAAGTTTTGGTATCGCTGCATCTAAGTCCCCTTGCTTGATATACAAAGAAGCATAAGTGGCAGGAAGCTCTTTGGCTACCTCATCATTTGTTAAGGTTTCAGACAATTTGTTGAGAATAGAATTGGCGCCGGTGTAATTATCTCTTTTTATATATGTTTTGGCCAACCATAACTTACCTTCACTGTAGGCCGAGCGGTCCTCTTGTGGTTTTGGCGTCTTCACTTTTTTGTCCTTGCTGTCATCTTCGATATCTTTGTTTTCTACTACTGCGATAACAGGTTTTTTGACTTCTGTTGTTTTGGTTTGGATTGGTTCTGGCGTTTTAGTCTCTGTCTTTGGTACTTTTTTACCTTCTTTTCTAGCCTTAGCCTTTTCTTTGGCAGCTTTTTCCCTCGCTTTAGCCTTATCTTTAGCTAATTGTTTACGGTCGTCTGCCTTTTCTTTATTGCTTTTGACCCGTTCTTCTCTCACTTCTTCTTTCTTTTCTGCAACTTCTTTTCTTTCAATCTCTTTCTCCTTTTGTGCCAGCTTTTTCATCCGTTTAGCTGCCTTGCCGGATAATTTTTTGGATTTGAAATTTCGGCCATATGGATTTCCAGGATTGAAGTCTTCTTCAAAGTATTCCAATGTTTCTTCAGCCGTTTCATACTCATGCTTGAGATATTGCGCTCTGGCCATCATGACATAACAATCATCTACCCAGTCACCCGCTCCATGTAGTTGGGCAACAGTAGTTACTTTTTCTATTACCTTGTCCATGTCGGTTTTGACCATCTTGGGATCCGGCAGGTTGACAAAATCCTCGACTTCAAGGATCTGACTATAGTTATCAATATTGGCGTTTCGCATATCGATCATACTCAATCTCACTAGCTCATTAGCATTCCAATATCCATTATATAAAGAGGTAGTATTATGATAAAATTTACCAAACTTAGATGTTTCGTTTTTCTTGCGTTTAGTGACACAAGACTCCATGACCGTCAACGCAGTGCATATCGCCAAGGTAATAAAGATTATTTTTTTCAAAATATATTATAATTTTATTTAATATTTAAAACCAATGGGCAAAGATAATTAGTTGTTTTTTTAATAACGAATTTACATCTATAAAATGTAAAAATACATCCATATCTCAGACCTTGCGCCATATTTTTTAGCGCATCAAACAATATATAACTATTTTTGCGGGAATTTTATTTTGTTTTTAACCAAAAATCTAGTCCATGCCGGACGGTCAAGTACCAAAACGAAAATTGTGGGATAGGTTGCAGGACACTTATCGCATCTCTATTTTAGATGACGAAAACCTAGAGGAAGTAGGTTCTTACAATGTTTCCTTGTTAAGTTTTTACACACTATTGAGTGTAGCTGCATTTGTACTCGCTGGCTTAGTTATTGCATTTATTGTCTTTACCCCTGTACGTAGATTGATACCTGGTTATGGAGATATATCTGATAACAAGAGATTTATTGAACTTTCAAAAAGAGTGGACGAGCTAGAAACTGAAGTCACCGCCTACGATACATACACGTTAGGTCTCAAGAATATGCTTACTGGCGGAACCAATAATAATGCAGCGGAAGTCAATGAAGCCGTGGCCGATGGGCAGCCTAAAAATCCAGAATTTGTCAATCAAAATGATGTATTGGAGTCGAAAAGGGCGATGGAACTCAATTTTTTGAAGTTTGCGACACCAGTAAAAGGAAAGATTTCTGCAAAATTTCAACCAAGTATACGACACTATGGTATGGATATTATCGCTGCCAAAGACACACCTATCAAGGCCATAATGGATGGTATTGTGATTAGTTCAGATCAGTCAGCAACTTCAGGCAATACTATTTTTATTCAACATAATAAGAACCTTGTCTCAGTTTATAAACATAACTCATCACTGCTAGTCAAAACGGGCGAAGTGATCAAGACTGGCCAAGCTATCGCCATCATAGGCAATACAGGTGAACAATCTACAGGGCCACATTTGCATTTCGAACTATGGTACGATGGCAAATATGTCAATCCTGAAAATTATATTGCTTTCAATTAAGAAGAATCTTTTTTTAATATTAAATGTGTTAGTATGAATCCACTATTACAAGAAATTCGCAATGAAAAGGGAGAAAAAATGAGCCCAGCATTGCCGGAACATGTCAAGAATTATTTAATCGATATCGATGGTACGATATGCGATGACGTCCCCAATGAAGAGCCCGAGCGTATGGGCACTTGTGAGCCATATCCAGATGCGCTAGATATTTGCAACAAATGGTACGACGAAGGGCATATAATTACATTTTTTACTTCTCGCACAGAAGAACATAGAGAAGTGACAGAAAAGTGGCTCAATGAAACTGGATTTAAATATCACGGACTCCTAGTAGGCAAACCACGAGGTGGCAACTATCACTGGATAGATAATCATATCGTGAGAGCAACTAGATTCAAAGGCAAATTTACTGACCTAGTTATGGTCGAAAAAACGATAGAAGTTTTTGAATCTTAATTATATACAATGACATTGATTTCGCAATTGCCGATGCTAGCCAAAACTTCCAAAGTTTTTGTCACGGGTGGTACCGGTGTTGTCGGTAGTCAGATATTGCATCAGTTGTTATTTGATGGATGGACAAACATAGTTGCCTTGCGTCGAAGTACAAGCCAATTGCCCCAAGATTTAGTTTCTAATGTTACTTGGATTGAAGGGGACATCTTGGATGTTTCTTTTATTTTTGATCAAATAGAAGGTGTAGACGTAGTCATTCATGCAGCAGCTGAGGTAGGATTTTCTCTCAGGCGCAGAGATCAAATCATCAAAACGTCCTTAAATGGAACGGCTAATCTGGTGAATGCATCTCTTGATTACGGTGTAAAAAAATTTGTTTTCATAAGTTCTGTAGCTGCCATAGGCCGTCAGAAAGAGGAGGAAACTATTGACGAAAAGAAAATATTCTCGCATAGTAGGTTTGATACTTCTTATGGATTGGCTAAGTTTCTAGCGGAGCAGGAAGTGTGGCGTGGTCATGCAGAAGGACTTCCATGTGCTGTCGTAAACCCTTCAATGATTTTGGGTCCTGGCAACAATGAGCGTTCTTCACTTAAGGTTATTGATAAGATTTATAAACAAAAACTGTCTTATTACCCCATGGGAACAAATGGCTGGGTAGATGTACGAGATGTAGCCAAAGCCGTCATACTTTGCCTTGATGAGCGCATTAATGGAGAGAGATTTATACTAAGTAGTTCAAGTCTGCCTTATGGTAAAGTTTTTGCTAATATAGCTGAACATCTTAAAGTACCCTTTGTTAGTAAGCCACTCAGCGCTTGGTTAGCGCAGATAGCTTGGAGAATAGCAGCATTGAAGTCATGGTGGAGTGGTGATGATCCTATGGTCACGAAGGAGACAGTCATAAGTACTGCAGCTCGATCAACATATGATAACAGCAAATCAATACAAGTGCTTGGTTTGAATTATCGATCGATTGATGAGACGATAAAAGAAAGTTGTAGTTCATATTTGACAACAAACACGCATTCTTTACAAGTTGGTACATGAGTTTTGTACTTTTGCGGTGTAGAAATAGTAAGGTCGATAAAAAATGATAATTAAGAATGAAGATTACAGAGTATTTTAAAAAATCACAGGGGGAGACTTTCGTTTCATTTGAGGTATTACCGCCACTTAAAGGGGGTAGTATGAATGATATCTTCAAAACATTGGATCCATTGATCGAATTCAAGCCACCATTTATAGACGTGACGTACCATAGAGAAGAGTATGTGTACAACAAAAGAGATAGTGGATATTATGAAAAGATAGCGATACGTAAGCGTCCGGGCACAGTAGGCATTTGTGCATCGATCATGCATAGATATGGCATAGATGCGATCCCACACCTTATCTGCGGTGGCTTCAGCGTAGAAGAAACCGAAAATGCACTCATAGATCTAAATTTTCTTGGTATCAACAATGTGCTTGCGCTACGTGGAGATCCGCGACAGTTCGAAGACAAGTTTATTCCAGAGCCTGATGGGCACAAATATGCGTTGGATCTGGTGAAACAGATCGACCATATGAATAATGGTGTATATTTAGACAGCAATATCGAAAAGGGAACGCCTACTGAGTTTTGTATCGGTGTGGCAGGATATCCCGAAAAGCATTTTGAATCTCCTAATAGAGCGATGGATATCAGCTATCTCAAAGCTAAAGTAGACGCTGGAGCTGAATATGTAGTGACGCAGATGTTTTTTGATAACAGCAAATTTTTTAGATTTAGAGACGAGTGCGTCGCTGCAGGCATCAATGTACCTATCGTGCCAGGTCTCAAGCCATTGACGCGTAAGTACCAACTCAACGCAATACCACGAAAATTTTTCATTAATTTTCCACCCGATCTCGTCAACGAAGCACTTAATGCGGATGAAAAGGATATTAAACAAATCGGTATCGAATGGTGTATAGCCCAATGCAAAGAACTCAAAGCCGCTGGTGTGCCATGTTTGCATTTCTATACGATGGGTGATGTGGATACTACCTACAAAATAGTCGAAAAGATTTAAGATGACTATTTGGAAAATTCCCTTCGATAAAGCATTCCTCAATGAACTTGGTAGCAATTGTATGCCGGGGCATCTAGGAATAGAACTAGTAGAAATAGGGGACGATTTTATAAGAGCCACGATGCCAGTTGATCATCGGACTAAACAGCCGATGGGCCTTCTACATGGTGGTGCGTCGGCTGCTTTATCGGAGACCATGGGAAGTTTTGCGTCTGTACTAGCCACTGGAGATATAGGAAAATACAGTATTGTTGGCATAGAAATCAATGCCAATCATCTCAAATCTGCCAAGGATGGCTTCGTTACTGCTATCACCAAGCCTATCAAACTAGGCCGAACCATTCATGTGTGGAATACAGAAATTTTTGATGATAACGGAGATTTGCTTTGTGTTTCTAGGTTGACCGTGATGGTAAAGGAATTAGTGAAATAGACCCTAACCTTCAGCTACTATCTCCATCAGCGTGCGAAAAGAGACATATTGATTTCGGTATCTATCAGCGTGGGCTTCTTGTAAGGCAGGGGCAAATTGGTCTCGATATTTTTCAAAGATTTCCATAGATGGACAAACATATTGGATCGCAAATCCAACTCCATGATCATCATCATCACCTAGTATTTTAGTGACTTTATAGGAATCAAAACATCCTGTGGCCATCACATCAGGCAGATGTACACGCTCCATCCAAGTTAGCCACTCGCTATGAATAGCTGATTCTATCTTGACTGTAACGTTATAAAGTATTTTTGTTGTTGTTGGCATAAAACAGTGGCTAAACAAAAATGGGCTATGATTTTTTCTTTTTCTTAAAATCGCCACGTCTCCAGGCATCCACAAACTTTTTCCAGGCGATAGGATTGAAAATATTTTGAGGCTTTATCTGCCCGGTATAGATATAATCGATGGCTTGTTGTCGTACTACCATCTTGGATGTTTCGGTGCCATCGTGAGGTACGCTGTACCTAATTTCATTTAGCTTTTCATTGGCTAGATTTTCTAAAGCATTCTCACGTAATTCCTCTGATATATCAATGGCCAAAAATTCTTGCTTGAAGTGGTCCCGACTAGGCCAAGGCATAATAATCGCAGTATCGAGTAGATATTCGTCTTCAGACATGATCTGAATCCACTTATACTCTGACGACCGAAGTGTATCTGGCAATGAGATCTCAACCGTTTTGTAACCTACTCTTGAGAACACAATTCTTTCACCTGCTAAAGCTACAAAAGAGAAGAAACCGTCTACATTGGCGGAAGCCCCTCGAGATGTACCTTTGACAGTGATATTTGTATATGGAAGTGGAGCGGGAGAACCTTCTACGTCTTCATAAAAAACCATACCCGAAAACTGAATGACCTGACGTGTTCCTTGCGTTTCTTGACTATAGCCATTAGTACCCATCATCAATAATAGTGATATTAACGACAGAACTAAAACCGGATGCTTGAAATGTAAGTCTATCTGCATAATAATCTAACTCATTTGTTACGTCAAAAGAACGCTTATAGTAGAACAAAAATAGCTGATTTAAGGTTTTTAACTTTGTTTTAACCCAAAATCTAGTCAGCTTATATTTATCTAATTTAAGGCTTTGCTTCCTTTCCCATCGCTTTCTGCATAGGATTTTGCTTCGGAGCCATCTTGTGTTGTTTGTACAATTGGAATCTCGTCAATGGGATATCTTTAACTGGCCACGTATTGTTGCTCTCATCAATGTCGGCGGTTTCACTGTATGGATCTAGCTTGATATCTGATACTTCTTTGTCTTTGACAAATACTTTGGAAAATTTTGCTTCGTTCTTGCGCCATATTTCTACAGGTACTCTCTCTACCTCTTTGGTGCCATCTTTATAAGTCCACTCGATGATGACGGGCATGACAAGACCACCCTTGTTGGATAAGGTCAATTCGTAATAGTTTTTATCGGCAAATTTCTCCTGTTTCTCTTCAC
>JANMMV010000737.1:0-3539 GCA_031373565.1 Saprospiraceae bacterium | reverse complement strand
GTATCTGGGTCAAAGTACCTCACCAAAGGCTTATTTGTTTCATTATATTCTCGACCTTGAAAACAAGGACGCCCTTTTATTGAGTGCCAATAAATTCCTAAAAACTCAGTCTTATTTGACTTATATACTTTAGCTATTTGTAGACTTCCACCAATTCCAATTATTTCATTATCCAATGCCGCAGTTCTTAAAATTTTCAATGGTTCCATATCCAACTTCATATGTAGCTTTTTGTCTTTTATTAGCAATTTTGTCAATTCATCATTTGCCCATTCCTCAGCATCTATTTTAGAAGCCTCGCCTATAAACACATAGAAATTTGTTCTTTCATTGTCTTCAGTCAGTTCACTTGCTTCAAACTTCTCCTTTTCAGGATTATAAAGAATCATCCAAATTCTAAATTGACCTTTTTGCCAATCCCAACCACCAAATAAAAATCTTGCTTCACCTCTGACTTTGTGCTTATCATCAACATAGTCACTAATGGTTTTAATGAGTGTTGAAAAAAGTTCTAAGACATGTTCTTTCAAATCAATCAGAGTATAGGATTTTCTAAAGAACAAATCTTCATAAGTAATTGAAGAAATTAAATTTAAAATAAGAGGATACGCCCTTGACGTTGTTCCTGTAAAACAAAGAAGGGCATCTTTATTTGGTAACTCAAATAACTTGATCCCCTTATCCCATTTTTCTCCACCACCTCTCAATTCGCTGTCTGTAGCAAATACCAATTCTTCGGTATCATTGGCTTGGCGTATGTATGCTGTGCAAAGTGTCATATCCTATTCTATCACTTTTACTTTGCCAGTGACCACTTCACTAATCAAAGCCGTGCGGTATTCCGTTAATAATTCAATCAGTTTTTCGGTTTTGGTTATTTTGGCTTCTATAAGGGCGCATTCAGATTCGATGTTGTGGACAATGGATTGTTGTTCTTGAATATTTGGAAAAGCAATTAGTAAATCAGCTATGAACTCCCAATTTACACGTGGCATTTTTGAACCATAAGTAGAACTATTTGTGACTTCAATAAACGAAGAATCTAAAATTCTATATTTCGCAAATTCGGAAATAACATCTTCTTTTGATCGAAAAACATAAAAATCTCCAACAGCTTGACCATTAAAATCGGCAATCCAAACTTTAGCCAAGTATGGTCGAAGTTTTCCAAATAAAATATCTTTTGGTCTGAATATTACTCCTTGACCAGCAAAATCTGAATCTGTTTCAATAAATTTCCCAGATTTACTTTCGATATTTTCTAAACCAATTTTAGGTAAATCTTCTTCAACTTTTTCCGTAATCAGATTAAAATAATATTTAAACCTCTTCATCTCCCAATGCTCAGGAATTTTCCCCAGCCATTCAATCCCCGAGTCTTTCATAGGTACATCAGGATTAATACCTTTGGTCACGGCTTGATTGATGATGGCAGTTTTTTCTTCTTCAGAGAGTTGGAGTAGTCGTTTTTTGTCAGATATCAGTTCGTCTATCTCAGCTGTCTTACGGTCTAGGTAGTGGGCTATGGCGGTTTGTTCATCTAATGGTGGTAAGGGAAAAAAAATATCTCTTAGTTGACCTGAATAAATATGAACTACTATTTCGCCTTTTGAAAGTTTAGCCTTTTGTTCATTGACTTTATAAGAATTAAATAAGTAGGACAAAAAAATAGAATTGTTTATGTTTTGTCTATAAACAATCACATCACCACTAGCATAGGCTACACTTTCACCTATATAACAAATACATTTTCCAATTTCATCAGGAGTCTCACCCGATGCTGCAAAAAGAAGGTCTCCAGTCTCAATGGCAAAAGAATTTTCAGCAATATCTACAGGAATTCTTCTATCTAGAAGTTCAGTTTTCAACTTATACTTAGTATAAATATCACCGTAAAGTATTACTGGTAGACCATCAATTGTTAAATCCGCCTTTGAGACTCCTTTCCCTTTGTAAAATTTTCCATTATTAGCTAAGCGAGAAATTCCCCAATGGCTTGGAATTTCCCCAACCCATTCTACACTGCTGTCTTTATATGAGTCGTAATTTTTCATTCGATAAATTTACTCTTGATAAGGTTTAAAAAAGTAGAATTCCTTGAATCTGCATCTGATATAACAGCATCAAGATCCCAGATAAATACACCTATTGGTAATGTGATCTTTGGATTCAATGCAATGGCTACTTCTGTTTCTCGGTAGTACATTTTACCAGAAGAATATAGTTCTTTGTACTCACCCGCTAATGCAAGCTCGACTTCTTCATAAATTTCAATAATGCCATAAAACCAAATGCGTTGAATTTGATTTTTGTAGAATTGCATCAATTTTCGAGCTCTTTTTTCAATTTGAGTTACAACTTTCATATTATCTTCTAATGACAATCCTCGTTTTTTTAACTCCACAATGACAACGTCAAAGGGCTTTTTTAGCTCAGGATCATTCGAAAATACAATGGCTATGTCAACTCGATTTTCGTCTCTCTCAACTTCACCATCAGTTATGTAGGCAACAAGTTCTCCCATTTCTCGATCACTAAGCAGAGTTTCGTAAGTCATAAACTTATCATCTAGCAACCAAGCATTGTTCCTATAGATATCATCAATTTGGTTTTCTTTTTCAAATTTTCCTTCACTTCGCATGGAAGCAAAAAGCTTGTGCAACTCAGCTTCACTGTTTTCACTTGTAGACTTCTTTAACTTATTGATAGCAAGTTGTCTAAACAAAATATACTCTGTCAATGCTCTAGAAGACACTTCAAGCGATTTGTCATATTGCTCTTCAGACAAAGATGTCGCTTCCAAAAGCTCTCTTTGGTCTTTAAAAAATTCATCTTGTGCTTTTTTCAAAACATCTATTCGCTTAATATAGCCAATATTCTGAGTATCAAAATATCCATTCAAATGTGGAAATTTATTAATCAAACTCTTTTTAACACCTTCATTCCTCGTTTTAACTGTCGATATATTATTCTCAATGATAGAGACCACTACTTTTCTAAATAGATTTTGAACATCTCTTTGATCTTGTAAACTCATATTCAAACTTTGCCGAGAAGGATCAACTCTACCTTTAAAATATTCAGAAAATAATAAGAAAACCATTTCATACCCTGTCACGTAATTGTCATTTGAAATTAATTCCACTGGCAGCGTTCTGTCATCTACCGCAATTGCCGATATCATAGAAGTTTTATCTGCTTCAACTTTATTTATGGAGTAATATAAGTCAAACGTATCAAAAAGGGCAATAGGACTATTGATACTAATCGTTTGAAAGGTAGGAATTTCAGCACTGTTTAAAGTTTCAAATATTGGATGACCATCAATCACAGCTTCGATTCTAATGACAACTGGAGTATTATTTTCATTCAACCTAAATAGTCTTGGATAAAACTCTTCTAATATTTTGATTTTGATTTTTTTAGGATCTATATAGTCGTTTTTTGCAATTTTTTGCAACTCATACTTGGTCATTTTTATATGAGTGCCGGATTTTCTCGCTTCAACATCTGCAGTGACACTTTTTTCATCAAATTCC
>JANMMV010000677.1:0-2402 GCA_031373565.1 Saprospiraceae bacterium | reverse complement strand
TCATTTTCCAAATACGATATTGAAACCCGGGGAACTTTTTTATTCAAAAACTAGCTATCTGATTGATCTATTCTAAAGGATGAAATTATCAATTGGGCGATTCGCGCTCAGTGACCATGCTTTGATATCGATGTTCATTGTTATTCATAGACCAGAGGCAGAAGTAACCAAAAATGGCTAAATATCATCTCGATACTTAGCCATTTTTTAATTGTTGTTTGAAAGGATTAATCCAAAATCATCACACCTGATGCCATGAATTTCAATTCAGATTTAGGCTCAGTGATTTTCGCAATTTCTTCTTTGGTTTTTCCTTCGTCTTCAGCGTAATGACGCAATTCGTCTACAGGTGTCACCTCTTTGAATGCTTTACCTTTCATAACTACCTTTTTTCCTGATAGATCTTTAGGCATAAAGAAACCATAATCTTTAAATTTTACAAACATCTCCGTTTTGGTAGGATCGTCATCAGATACAATTGTCATCCAGCAACCTTTGGCTTGGCATACGCCAGTTACAGTACCGTAAACTTTAGTGACTAAAGAATCTGATGTTCGCATTTTTTGGACAAGTGCAGCATAAGAAATGCTTCCCTTATTGTTGATTTTTTCGCCAAAGTGTTTTCCGTCTCCTTTAGGTTGTGCTTGACATGCATTCAAAACCAAAACAAAAGACAGTAATAAAAGTGTTAATCTGTTCATAAAATGTTTTTTTATATAATAAACTATTGCGATCATGTGTTTCAATAATGATAAAACCCATAATGTGTCGCAAAAATACGATAATATATACGCTATGAAGTACTTTTTCGTTCTAGTTTCATTAGTATTTTTTTTCAATCCAATTCACGCGCAAAACAAATCGGGCTGCGTCAGCGGTACATGTACGAATGGAAAAGGTACATATATCTATCCAAGTGGCGCTAGGTATAGTGGTGATTGGGTCAATAAACTTCCATATGGTCGTGGGATTTTGACGTCCCGTGATGGCAATACCTTTTCTGGTGATTTTGTTAAGGGATTAAAAATGGGGAAAGGTAAGATGGTCTACGCAAATGGGGATACTTATTTCGGTGAGTATAAAAACGACATCATCAATGGACAAGGCAAGATGATTTATCGCAATAAGGATGTCTATCAAGGCGCATGGTTTGATGGCAGAGCACATGGTAAAGGAAGCTATACATTTGCAGACGGTGATGTGTACGTTGGTGATTTTTTGGCTGGAGAATTTAATGGGATGGGTACGCTTTCGCGAAATGACGGTTCAAGTTATGCTGGTAGCTGGGTTAAAAACAAAAAGCATGGTGCGGGGATAGCTACATCTTCAAATGGCAAACAATCAGAACAGCGCTACGAATATAATAAACTCATATCCGGTGTAGCCACTTCAACTTCTACCAAGCCAATACCAGATGAAAGTCCTAGCAAGGATTGTACAAATCAATATTGTGACGGAGTTAAAGGTAAATATTTGTATGGTGATGGATCCGTTTATGCAGGTGATTTTGTAAAGGGAGATCCGGAAGGTCAAGGGACATGTTATTACATCAATGGGGACAGATATGAAGGAGGCTGGAGGTCGCATGCTCCGCACGGCAAAGGTGTTATGTATTTTGCTAATGGTAATACCTACGCCGCATTGTGGGAGTTAGGCGTACCTAAAGAAAAACTCCAAGGTGTTCCTACAAAAACCAATACCCAAGCGCCACCCAAAAAATCGAATACCGACGTGGCGGATACAAAGATTTATGCGCTTATCATCGGTATAGCGAGCTATAATCACATGCAGTCATTAAAATATACTGACGACGATGCATACCAGTTATATGCTTTTCTCAAGAGTCCAGAAGGTGGAGCTATACCAGATGCACAGATCAAAATACTTATCGATGATGCTGCTACTAAATCAGCGATAACAGCAGAATTGCAGCGGTTTGCTGAGAAGGCTGATGCCAACGATGTGATTATGTTATATACTTCGGGCCACGGTCTCGACGGTTCGTTTGTACCAAGTGACTTCAATGGTTACCAAAACCATCTGCCTTATGATGAGATTCTGGGAATATTAAATAGCTCTGCTGCCAAGCACAAATTATTTATCGCAGATGCTTGCCACTCGGGATCTATGACAGTTGCTGCGAGATCCCCTTTTAACATATCACTTCAAAATTTCTATAATGCCTATAATACGGTTCAAGGGGGTACGGCCATTTTGATGTCTTCTAAAAAAGAAGAAGTATCGCTGGAGTATGGTGGCTTGCGTCAAGGTGTATTTTCACACTTTTTGATCAGAGGACTGAAAGGTGAAGCCGATAATAATGCAGACAAACTGATAGATGTCTCCGAACTCTATGGGTATGTTTCTACCCAAGTCAAAAAATACACTAGTCAAGCACAGAA
>JANMMV010000646.1:0-9471 GCA_031373565.1 Saprospiraceae bacterium | reverse complement strand
AGGTCCACATCCAGCAGGATCACATTGTAATTTAGCATTGACAAATACATTTGTTTTAGTTGGACAATCTATAGCAATAGTATCATTACAACCAATTAGGTTTGAAATGCCGTGAGGTTTACTTCCAGTCACATAAACTTTGAGGCTTTTACATTTACATGGTTGATTATTACATTCAGGTTTGATTCGTTTTTCTACGTCAAGAGTCCAACATTTTTTGCCATTACTATCATATTCGCTGAAGGTAATAATTATGGCTTTTTGTCCGCTATTTCCAGTATAATCGTGTGTATACAAATTGCCTGTAGCTAGAGGTCCTATAGTTGGAGAACCATACCCCCAATCTATCTTATCTATCTTTATACAAGAATCTAATAGTGAAATATCTACTGAGCCAATACAAGTTTTAGAGTCATAACCTACTAATGCGGAATTATTAACAGTATTTACAAAGATTAAACTGTCTTTACAGCACGGATCAAAAGCATTACAATCTTCTTGAATCCAACTGATGACACACTCACACTCATCAATTGATCCAAGGCACATGGTGGTGAAAGTAATGGAATAAAGTCCAGGTTCACTAACCTCACCTGCCAAAAGCATTACAGAAATGTTTCCCGTTGTAGTATTACCAGTTAAATCCGGAAGGGATGGTCTGCCTAATGTCCAAGAAACTGTGTTTGGAGGACAACTATCTATTGGAGAATTATTTTGACAAGTTATAATACCATTTAAAAACAGGTCTGTCACCGGGCATCCAATATTTATTGTTTCGCCACATGCTACATCCTTTCTGATATTATTGTGCGTAATTGTAAATGGTAAAATATTTGTAGGGCAGATACAGTTTGATGACATACACATAACATTAATACTGTAACTACAAGAATCTTTATTACCACAAACATCTTCAGCAATAAATTTGATAGTATGAACGAATGCATTAGTTAGATTATGAGTTGATCCGATAGGCACCAGCACACCATCCAGATAACACTGGACGAGTGCTACACCACTTGGATCTGTAACAGTAATATTTGGTATAGTATAGGTTATAGAGCAATCACTATCTGAATCCTGAATAGTCAAATCCGTAGGACAAGAAAAATTAGGCGGAGTCATATCGTCGAAGACCTGCACCACTTCGTCAAAACACACTTGGTCTAAAAGAATACCAGGACCAGCATCTGTAGGAGCAGGTGATTCATTGGTAAAGATCAAAATTTCCTGGCCCGGAGGAGGTGCAATAAAATTAAATGAGTACTGAGTCCACACCGTATTGGCTGTTGGAATAATAATGGTTTGTATCAACTGACCATCTGCATATATACCCAACCTTCCGTTGAGATTAAATACGGGTAGGAGTTTTGCCCAAAAAGTAATACAATACTGTGTATTTTCTTTAAAAATAATTTCTGGACCAGCAACTCCAGAAATGCCATAAGACACACTTGCAGGTCTTACACCTCTACTTCCTGCATGCAATCCAATACACTGACCCGAACCATTTGCCCCACCAGAAACTACCTGCGGATTTCCTTGATGATTGACCCAACCTACCTGATTATTCGGAAGATTGCCCAATGGATAATTTTCAAAATCTTCATTTTGTCCGGAATCACAACAAGTAGTTGTACAAGGACATTCAGGGAGCACCAAAGTATCGATATAAGCCAAACTGCCTCTGCAACAAGTGCCATCAAGATTTTTCATACTGATAATCAAAGGCATAAGACCATCGATGTCAGGGAAAGGACTTGTATTCAACATGAAGTTTATGGTGACTGATTCGCCATAACATAAGGGATCAGATAATTGAATGACACTTGGATTTGCTAATCCCGGTTCAAGTAAATTGATAACCAATTCTTGAGCGCAAAAACTTGGATTCGAGTTATTCAAGATGGTCATACTCACGTTATACTTACCATTCTCTATGTCACAATAAGCAATCGAGTTGGATACAATCAAACACGAATCATTAGGTGTTGATACAATTGGACAATCTAGTTGTATAATGGTATCACAAGCAAGGCTGTCCAATCCATAAATATCAAGTGTATAAAACTTAACATTTATTTCTTGTGGTACTTGTAAAGGACTTGTCACATTTGACAGACAAAATTGAATTACATCATTGAAATTTCCGCTTCCAATGGTACCGGAATTGGGTGTCATACATATATTTTGCAATGTAGGGGGCGTGCAATTTGTCCAATTTCCATCGGGAGATATATATCCGAAATGTACATTTGGAGTCAGGATATCGACATCCATTTTTGTGAAATATTGATAACTGCATTGATTATTTAATGATATACCATAACAGCAACTTTCTTTACTACCTAAAGAAGTTGAAGTTATGTTAACTTCAAGGTCTTCACATGGTTGGCAGCAAGGTGTCAAAGTAATACATTGTTCTTCACTTTCTTCGCAGCAAGTAAAATAATTACCGTCCAAACCTTTAAGGTTTGTTTCAAAACAAATATTTGTTTGATTAAGAATTGGATTGACACTGTAAATTTGTACACATAAAGGACCAGAAGTCCCTCCGGGAGCTAAAGAAGGGATAATTGGAATACTTAAACTATTAGAAAATGAACCGGAAGGACAAGGAATAAAGTTGAATCCCGCTGGAAGTCCGGATAAATAAGCAGATGTGGCTGTGATATTATCGGATAGATTAGTTACAGTGAATGAAACCGTGTAGATATTAGGATTTAACGAATTACAGACTACACCAGAGATATTCATTTGTAAACAATCTTCCACTAGAGGCGGTGGATTACAAGCCATCGTCAAAGTATCTGTACAAGAAACAAGTGTATTGCCAGATGTGGTATTTTCATACCAATTGACGATAAATTGTTGAGTTATTGGTAGGGTTGTACCGCTGCCTGATAAACAAAACTCTGCAAGATTATTTAAGTTACCAGTAGGAAGGGATCCTGAAGTGTGAGTTATTTCGATCCCGTTGGTTATAGGGTTAAAGATATACCCTGTTGCTGTACTGTTAGTATTGAGTATCCATCCAAGAGAAGCGAGTTCAACTGTCACTTTGCATACATCAAATCCTGCATTATTGATGAGGCTTAGTGATTTACAGCATTTATCTTGACCTGAGAATGAAGCACTTAGATCGTCGCAGCAATCAGTATCCGGTTCGCAGGCACAAGAGTATTTGCCGATAAAGATATTTCTATCTCCTAAAGTTGGTACAGATGTGATAATATCAGAAGGTATTTCTGGATTAGGATGAAAATCCAAACTTCTGCTTAATCCTTGTACAAAAAAGTCCTTAGTATTAGGAATGGTGACTAATCCTGCAACTCTTTCTTGGCTACCGCCTCCAATTAACATACTTTTTTTATGTGTACCATCTAATGCATATATCCCTACGGCAAAATCCAAATTACCGTAGTACGGATTTAATACTGTGCCATTAATGGTATGGTCTTGATCGTAAGAATTATATGTATTGCCAATGGTGTAAACCATTCCATCCTGAACTTTGATATTGGAATCCCACAAACCTGTTTTAAATTCCCAATTTAGATTGAGGAGATCTGAGTCATAAGATCCTATCATATTTGAACCTACCACGTAAACATTGTCATTATCATATTCCAAATCATAGATTTGGTGCCCTTCATTACTAAAATTAACTCCTGGAAAAATTTCCCTTGAATCCAAAAAATTACTGAATCCGTCATACTTTAAAATATAATTGGTCCAATCTTGGAATATTGCCGGTAAATTTGCATCCGGATCAACATCAATAATAGGAGTTGTAGCAGGATTAATCATTGTCGCAATATTAGGTGAAGGTGGATACGGCATTCCGGGAATATGATAAATACCATATAAAAAACCACCAACATATACATTGTCACTTGCATCAACATCTATACCCATTACACTTATGTTAACATTTTTATCAGCCTCTACCAACCTAAACCATTTTAAATTACCTGTATGATCATATTTACTAACAAAGCCAGAAGCAAAATTTGTGGTAACTGAAGAGCCACTATATGGAGCAAAAGGATTGAATTCAATATTTGCACGAACACCACCCCCTGCATATATATCCCCAAATTCATTGACAGCAACATCATTTACCCCATCTTGCCAATTATCACCAATTTTGAATGCCCAATAAGCTTTTAAGGTAATAGGGTTTAGAGATGCTACAAACCCATCATTTAAGCCTGAGTTAGCTAGTTTTATAAATCCATTGTTCATATCAGGTATGTAAAGCGTATCGCTTTCAAAAATACCACCTACAATGAGTCTGTCATTAATTTTGTCGTATTTTACAGATCCTGCATAATCATCAAGATTTCCAGTAAATATCACTTTACCTACTTCATTGCAATTTAGATCAAATTTTCTTATACATGCATCCGAATATCCATTGTTCATTTCTCCACTGGCAGCATATACAAAAGAATCATGGTAGTCCAAGTCATTTTTAACAAGGTTTTCTGAGTTTGGATTACTTTCCCCAACCATTTTTCCACACTCATACACTATCCGATCATCCGTACACCCATCTCCACTAGTAACGCACACATCGTAGCATTTCTCGAATGAAAAACAGACCATACCGCTAGCATCTACTTCTTCGATAAGCGCACAAATATTGTAATCCCCAGATGTAAGATAATCATGGCTGGCATTGGCTGTACCAGTCAATGGTCCAGTACTTACTCCAGTTGACCACGTGTAAGTCACTCTTTGACACGGTGTTAACCCCGGATGACTCAAGTGTATGCTGCATTCATCGCGAATTACATTAATATCCATTGCAGCGATAATATCGAAGCCTGCTTTGTCAAAACAACAATCAGGACAAGGTAATACAACCACCGTATCCCTGCACATATCCATCAAGCCACAATCGTCCTTCGCCGTCCAAGTGATGATAGTCTGCCCTAACGAATAAATGCCTGATGCGTCGCTTGTATTATTTATTGAATTTGTCAAGGTCACAGTTCCGTCGCACATATCTGTGGCGGTAGGTGAAGCAATCGTGATGGAGGCTTCGCAAATTCCAGAAAGATTTCTTAAACCTTGCACCGTAATTTTCCTACCACATCCTGTCAAAACTGGTATTTTCGTATCCTGCATGCGTATAATCTGTTCACAGATAGCACTATTACCGCATTGGTCTGTCACCGTCCAAGTTCTGTTGATAGTAGTCATACATCCATTGACAATAACCACATCTACTTTGGTTTGATCTATTTTACCACCACAATTGTCTGCAACATTTGTAATACCAATACCAGAAGTATTTTGAGTACACTCTATGGGCGTAAGATTTGATCCGCATATAAAAGTGGGTGGGGTAAGATCACGGAGTCTGATGGTTTGTATACAAGTGTTTGTATTTGTGCATCCATCATTAGCAGCCCAGGTCCTAGTGATGGTTTTATCACAATCATCCCCAGCAATGACGTCAGTCAAGGTAATTGTTACACCATTTTGACAGGCATCTGCTGCAGTGGCGGTCCCCGTTTGTGACGGGTCAGTATTTGCACCGCATGAAAGCGTCAGATTTGAAGGACAAGTTATTACTGGCAATACATCATCAACTACTGTTATTGTTTGTACACAACTTGAACTATTCATACAAGCGTCAGTGGCAGTCCAAGTTCTGATTAGATTTTGTGAACAGCCTAAAGGACCATAGGCGTCTATATTTCTAATAATCACAATTCCGCCACAATTATCAGTAGCTGTTGCCGTTCCTGTTAGGGATTTATCAGTATTTGCATTGCACGACAGCGTTAGATTAGGCGGACAGGTGATCATAGGTTTTACTCCATCTTGCATGGTTATCGTTTGTACGCATTCTTTTTGATTGCTACAACCATCAATAGCCCTCCACCAACTTTTTATCTCACCTTGGCAATTTGTTCCCGTGAGTGTTCGATTAAAATTTAAAACAACAGGTACACCGCAATTATCTGACGCTGTAGCCGTACCAAAATTGGCTGTGTTAAAATTAGTTGGTATACAATCAATGGTTAAATCCAGGGGACAAATGATCGTCGGGATCACTGGATCAACGATCACTATTTCTTGAGTACAAATGCCTACGTTTCCACAAGCATCCGTGTAAGTAAACACTCGATTTCCGACAAAAGTGCAAGATTGTCCAGTACTTGTCATCGTAATGATAGGACCTGTTATCGAGTTGCACTCATCTGTGGCACTTGCTGATCCGGTAATCGTTAAATCATTGATATCCTGATCACATGATATGGCGATAGCTTCCGGACAAGCAACGGTTGGACCTTTTGTATCTTTTATGGTTATGGTTTGTACGCATGTACTCATCTTACCACAATCGTCTGTAGCCTTCCATGTTCTTGTAACAGTTTGATTACAGCTAGTACCTACGATAATATCTGTATGAGTGACTTCAGGATTTTGGTCTAGATTGTCAGTCGCAGTGGCCATACCCAAAATATCAAAATCCGCAAATATATCATCTGCACATTCAACCGTTCTATTAGTTGGACATATGATAATTGGTGGTGTAAAATCACCGACAACAACTAATGTTTTTTGCTCTACTTTCGAACAGCCCGATGCGTCCGTGACCGTGACGCAGTACTGTTGCGTTCCACCATTAGCATATTGATGCATAAAACTGGTACTTGTATATTCGACAGAACCATCGCATCCTATATCCCATTTGTAAGTGTATGGTGAAGAACCACCCGAAGATTGGATCTCGAACTGGTAGTTACCACATTGATTGATGCTCTGGGATTGGATCTGGGTTGTGAGATTACAAGGGGCCGCACATGCATTCTTTACATCTAATATAATGAGCGATGCTGATTCGTTAGTCGATATAGGGTTATTTACTATTGTAGAATTATAGCCTCCATCTTGAATTGTAATCGGATTTTGTTGTAATGTCAAATTTAGTGAAATATCCATACAGTTTTCAAGGTTTAATGATTCCACGCAAAATAAACCATCAAAACCTCCTAACCCATGTGGGTTTCCAACTCTTGAATCAGTAATTAAAAGCTTGTCCGGGAATATAAATCTTAAAAACCCATTGCTGAATTGAGTTTCATTTTGATCTAAAATCTTGGACCAATTGAGACTTAAACTTGTGTTATTATCTTGAAAATTAAGAATTACAGTTTTTACTATTCCATTAAATGTGCCTCTTCCGATAGCATATATAGTGCCAGAAGGTCCAGCAGAAATATAGTTTATAACTTCAAGTTGCGGAATTTTGTAAGAATAAACAGGTGCAGATCCATCAGCTTTAAGAATGATGGATGTTAGGGTACCTTGTGTTGTTCCACCAGCAAGTACTTGATGAAAGCCACCGGCAGGATTTGAATTACTATAACCAGAATTAAAAGAAATTGCTTGCTGAAAATATCTCGGTGAAGCCAGAGTCAAATCCCTGTTAATTAATAATGTATTGCCTCTAAAACTAGTGCCATCATAATTATTACCTATGGTCATTAAAGCCCCATTTTGACCCCCAAGGATAGCATCTCTAAATAATTCTTCATCTACATCGCTATTGGCAAAATATCTACCAATATTAAAATTAAAATTATTATCAAATGCTAACACCATTAAATCATCATCATTGCTACCAGAACTATTGGTTTTGGTACCAACTATGTAATATGGAAAACTGCTATTATTTGGGACTGGATTATCATATATTCTATTAAATAGTTCTCTAAACCCAAGGTTATAAGATTTCAAAATTGAAAAATTTCCAGTCGCAGGATTTATCACCCCACAGAGCGATTTATTATCTATTGTGTTTCCCGCATTTGAACCTAGACTGCCAACAACCATTAGATTACCATCTTTATTTACAATTATGTCGTTCCAAAATGCTTCATTATTCGTCTCATTTGTCCACACCTGGTTACCATTGATATCTAATTTGGTCACTGTGGCTTTGGCTCCATTTTTACCTAACAGGTAGTAATTATTATTATGTAGAATAACCTTACCCGATCTATTATCGTTGGCATTACCTAGGATTTTTTGGATATTTTGTGCTTGTGTAGTAAGGTTTGATCCCGATATTAGGATACTAATAATTATGATTATTATTCTCATTTTAGTTGATTTGTCTTGGTTAATAAAATTGGTAAAGTTGCTATTTTTTGCTATTTAACTAATCAATGAAGAAAATAGCAATAAAGAAAAAAACGCATCATGTTAGATGTATTAAAATATAATTACGCATTTGGATACAATACTTAGTTTTTCTTATACAAAAATATCGGGATCGAATATGGTAGAGTAAGGCTATACTGTGCACCATCATTTAAAGCTGCTACAGGCGGTCTAGATCCTCCTCCCCACACATAGAACTTGCTATTAGCCCATATACATGTCGTGTTTAACCCCAACTCTCTTTTGCTTGGTGCGTTGACAGGATTCATTGTTGTCCACGTATTACTTGGGATATCATATATAGCCCCATCCAGTAATGATGCTGAGCCATCGTAACCACCATAAACTATCATCTTATTGCTATTCCCAGTATAAACTAGATGATGATACCACCTGCCTACCGTTGCTACCGGTGGGGAAGATAGTAAGGTCCAAGTATTAGATGTGTAATTATATTTTGCACCATCGTTATGACCAGGATTAGCTCCGTTTCCTCCCCAAATGATCATATCGGTGCCAGTATTAATAGATCGATGCCATTTTCTAGGGGCTAGGACTGAAGTAGATAATGCTGTCCAGGCACCTCCCCCTGATGGATTATATCTAGCTCCATCGTCTAAGAGATTTCCGTTTTCTCCACCCCATATGACCATCTCAGTGCCAGTCCATTCTGCAGTATGACTAAATCTTTGGGTCAAAATTGAACTTGGCAATGTTGTCCAAGTATTTGCAACTGGATTGAAAGAACCACCATCGGATAATGGTGTTGTCCAATTAAACCCTCCCCATACAATCATCTGGCTGCCTGTCCATATGGCCGTATGGCCATATCTTGGTGATGGGGTATTTGGAAGTCCAGAAGATATTGCAGTCCAAGTATTTGAATTGTAATTGTAAATACTTCCACTGTTTAGCGCAGTAGCAGTAGAAGAATATCCACCCCACACTATGATCCTGTTATTGGGTGCATCTAAGATGGCTGTAGCGCCGGCTCTTGCCGTTGGTGCCCCGATAGTGCTTATGGCCGACCAATTCCCAGTGTTGGGATTAAACTTAGCACCATCGCCATAATATGTCGAAGAGCTATTATTAACACCACCCCAGATAATAATGTCATTACCCGTAAATATAGCGATATTTGCACTTCGTGGCGCTAATGGAGATGAAGGCATTGCCGTCCAATTGGTTGTCATGTCCATAGAAATGTGACCAATCTTTGTAAATCCAGCACTCAAAAGAGTAGTATTATTTTCCACATCACTTAACACGATCCCCGTGCTCGGC
>JANMMV010000632.1:0-10977 GCA_031373565.1 Saprospiraceae bacterium | reverse complement strand
GCATTGGTAAATGTCAAATTTTGCGTTGTTCCAACTATATTTACATCATTATAAAGCCATTTATATCCCGTTGCTGACGTTGATGATTGAAGCAATAAATTATCTCCGTGACACACAGGACTATTGGATGAAATCGAGGCTTGGCTTGGCTTGGGTCTGATTTCGATTTTAGCTACATTGGACAATAGTGATTTACAATCTCCATTGAGCATGCTTACAGTATACTCGCCGTTATTGATAGCGGACGGATTTACGATGATAAATTCGGGAGCGGTTGTTATCACACTTCCACCATTGGGCGTTAGCCATTGATAAGTAACACCGAGTATTGGATTAGAGATCACAATTTTTAGTGGGTCGCCTTGACATATAAATGACGGAGCAGAAATAATCGGTTTTGGTGGGGTAATCTTGAAGTCTATTCGCAAGTCGACAGCTTCAGATGGACATCCTTGGTTGAGCACAACAAGCGTATAAATGCCAGTATCTTGTGTAGTTGGGCTTGAGATCTTCGGATTTTTGAAGGTTGAAGTGAATAGATTTGGGCCTGCCCACTTGTAAATAAAGGAATTATTAACCGGGAATACGGAAGGAAAGAATGTGATATCTTGACCTAAGTTCAAGCATGCAGTGGCATCGGAACTAATGGCCGTTATTTGTGGTAGAGATATGATTTTGACGGTAGTTGTGGCATTACTTTTGCATGATGTTGGCGTGGTGATGGTCACGGCATAATCACCCTCAACAGCTAATATTTTCGGATCATGAATAGAGGGAATATTTTCATTTTGACCAGGGCCATCCCATGTATAAGTAGCATTAGGTACAAATGTGGCCAATAATTGGATCGAATCGCCAGCACAAACCGGTCCATCATTACTAGCTCCAAATGCCAGTAAAACTTCTACCGAGATAAAGAAATCATCAGATATAGGTGATCCGCATCTGCCCTCAAAAGCCTTGACCGACCATTTGCCTTGAAGGGCCGGTTGCGCATTGGTCAGTACAAGTGCATCAACAAGTGTGGTGGTAAATAGGACACCATCTTTGTACCATTCGTATTTATCTGCGTTTTGTGCTAGTGTAGCTTGCATCTGGATCGTCGCTCCTGCACAGTAGATTTGTGAAGCACTTATTGAAGGTTTATTTGGTGTATTGAATACTTCCACAGTAGTTGTGACCGTATCTGAGACGCAAATATCATTTTTGATGACTAATGTGTAAACACCACTGTTATTTTGAGTTGCATTCGGTATGATAGCCGGAAACTGGCCAGTACCATTATAGCTTGGACCTCGCCATTGATATACAAAATTTGGATTATTGGTGGGTGAACCCAAAGTAATGGTTTCTCCTTCACAAGGTGTAAGTAATCTATCAGTTACTTCTGCTACGGGTTGTTTTAAAACCGTAATTTTGAGCAGATTGGATGGATTGGATTGACAATTGAATCCTTCGGCTATTAAATAATAAAAGTGCACGCCAATGGACGGCTTGATGATCAAATCGGACACTTCTGTTTGTTTGACCAAGACACCTGTCGGTGAAATTCCTTCGTACCATTTGTATTTGATATTACCGACATAATTTGTCGTATTTAGGATAAGCTCGTCGTTCTCACAAAGGACTGCTGCCAAAGCAGTTAGACTCGGATTGATAAGTGGTTTGACATTTACGTTGACGCTACCCATTGTGGTACAGCCACCGAAACCTTTGACCGTAAGGACATAATTACCATTGTACGTTTCGTTAACACCTGCAACGATTGGATTTTCTTCAAAAAAAGTGGCTGGGCCTTTCCATTCAAAAGTATAAGTACCAGGCACATTCGCAGATGGCACATTTGCAAAAAATTTGATCGTGTCATTTGCACATAAACCGGACTCGTAAGTTGGCATCAGTACGGTAGGGTTGACTTTGACAATGGCTTGACATGAGTCTATGTTTTTTGCTTTGTCTTGGACATACAATTTTACATGAACGTCTTGTCCTACTTGGCTGCAATCAATAGTATTAATATCGGTGTAGGTTGTGTCAATTTGACAATTATCAGTACTTCCATTATCAATTGCCACAGGATTTAGGACCGCATTGATCAAACCAGAAGGATGGATTGTGACTATACTATTTTTGCATTTTGCGATTGGTTTTTGTGTATCTTTTACTAGGATTGTCGTGACACAAGAAGCTACATTACCGGATTGATCTCTGGTCTCAAATTTTACGTTGGTTTCACCACCATTCAAAACTACTGTATAGTGCGTGCTATCTGCCGATATGTTTATTGCGCTGCGGATTGTACTACCAGACAAACTTGCTGTTAAGGCTGCATCTTCGTAGGTGATTTTGGCGGTAAGCATAGCAATACCATCTATCGTTTGTCCATTAGATAATGGAATACATGGATTGATACCATTACCCGCGGCACCAGGCGTTTCGTTGGGTAGCGCAAACAAAATCACTTCACTATTGATAATCCAGCTATTAAAAATACCACTCGCAACCGTAAAAATGACACTTGAGGTACCGCAATCCGTGTCGCTGTCTCTCTTTGTAGTCCTTCCCAGTAGGTAACCACTAGGGCCTAAGATCTCCCAGTATTCGCCAGGATCGTTGTTGTCACCCAGAAAGTCTACTTGAACTGTAACATCGGTGGTGGTATACCTAATCGGATTTACATCCTTGAAAATCAATTGCTTACTATTAGCAATGTTGGCATTATAGACACTTGAGAACGAATAATTTATCAATGCCCCGTCCCGTGTTGCAGGAGCTGCGATTTCTGTCTTCTGGGTTAATTGACAATTGTCGTCCACGCTCAAAGTCAGTGGAATCTTGATACCCAATTTGCAGCTATCCCTCGGCAAATCGACTACGATATTATTAGGACAGCTGATCGTCGGTGAGGTGATATCTTTGATCTCAACGGCAACTTTACACGACGTACGATTATTGGCACAATCTAGATACATGAGGTCAATGATGTGATTACCGACACCCAAAGTGCTATCTACCATCGTCATATTGCCAATATTTAAACTATCACCTCCGTCAATTGATATTGATCTTCGTATTGTATTTGTTGTATTGATTTCGTAAGATATCGATGTTTCAATGGTGCTATTGGCACAAAAATCATTGATAGAAGCAATTGGAATCCCTGCCACGATATTCGGATTAAATACCAATGTGATGAAACCATCTTGAATCCAGGTTGCTATATTTGCTTGTGAAATATTTAAGGTTATTTCTTGGGTTTGACATTGTCCTGCACTGATTCCCGCCGGTGTCCTCCCCAATGATACACCATTCTCACCGACAATTTCAAAATACTCTGTCACATCATCAATATCCATATTGAGCAATCTGATTTTGATATTTGCATTGGAGAGAGGAGCAGCTGTCGTGGGGTTTAAAGGACCGATATTGAGCGTAACTGGAAACACAATGGCTTCAAGATTGCCAGGATCGTTGGACAGCAAACGTGCAGAAACTGTTCTGGTAATAGGTGACATGGACTCTGTGCAATCATCGGTAGCCGACGGAATCAACAAAGATATACGACCATCACATGAAGTTGGGTCAGCATTAACCGTTTGTTTTGGCGGGCAATTGATGACCGTCGGGCCTGTGAGATCGGATACACCAAAGATGGCGGCAGTCTTGACCGCATTTCCACATGTATCGTGAAAAACAAAATCAACTTCTACATATCTGAGGAATCCTGACAATGGCGAAGGGCAACTTTGGGTAGGAATCGTCGTCGGTTTTGTACCGGGAAAAGTGGTAGGATCATTCAAAATATAGGAACCTTTCAATGCTGCGAATGATTTGATACTTCCACATCCTGAGACAGCTGTCGCGCCACCTAAACTATCCATCCAAGTCACCAAGAGACCATCAATAGGATCCGTTGACGAACAAGAAAAAGTCTTATTGGTCGCAGGCTTGGTGATGACAGGCGGTAGATTATCAGACACAAAAACCAATTGATCAAACACGCTACTATTATTACAAACATCAGTTGCCGTATAGCGCCGCTGGTGATCATCAGCACAGTATCCAGGTAAAATACTTTCTGTAAAGGTGACCTGAACAGGAGACAAACATGGGTCAGTAACACTTCTCAAAAATATCGAATCGGGATTGACACTAAATATCTCGCAGGAAACGGTCGGATTCGCATCACCCAAAATGGTCGGTGCTATTTTGTCCTCGACGGTGACGACTTGGGAATGCGTGCTCGAATTGCCACAAGCATCAGTTGCTGCCCATCTGTGCGTAACCGTATAATTGTAAAATTGACAAAGCTGTGGATCTGATGACTTTGTAGATGTGGTTGCTACTACAACAGTTGGGGCACTGCTACAAGCGTCTGTTGCTGCTACAGTGATCGGATTTGTAGTTGTACCGCACGCCACCGTGATATTTGCAGGTGGATTGACAAAAACAGGTGGGACATCATCAAATACTGTAAAAGTCGTATTCGGTGTAGTCGTTTCATTCCCGCATTGATCTTGAACGGTAAATGCGATAGTAACTATCCACTGACAGTTATTGATAGGAAGCAGTGGGTAAGGACCGGAATTGATATTTCCCATCGTATTGGGTACAATCACGACGCCGTTGGCGGTTATTTGATAGGCAAAATTAGTCCAAATGACGGATTCGCTGCACACGTCAGTAGCCTGATAACCGGCATTTTGTTGGATCCATGAGATCAAACTATCCCTAATCCCCAGTTGACAAGAGCGCGAAACATTAGAAACTACATTACTTATGGTCGGTCCTACCGTATCAATAGCACTGAAGGAAGCGATCGTTGGGACGCTTTGATTTCCTGCTTCGTCAAGTGCCCTGAAAGCGACTACGACATTTCTCGTACGACCACAAAGGGTATCAGCCGAAGATGTGAATATCTGGATCGCTTGCTCAACCGTCACATCTGTGATCCATGTTATCATTCCGCTCTCATCAGTGGCTTGTGCGCCTGCATGGGCGTCGTACCAAGCTACCAGATCAGAGATCGTGTTTGTGCTGCCGCCACAAGAGGTGGTGCCGTTTTGCGCTTGAAATGTGATGAGCGGAGGGGTCGTATCTTGGCTTAAGCAAGATCCAATAAATGTCAAAAAGAAGATTGTTATGAAACATAGGTCTTTTCCGAATCCTGCAGCAAGGAATATATCAGTAGTTGACCTGAACGTAGGTTTAGGCATGTGTCTTGGTTCTATTATCATATAATTTCGTCTATAAAGTCAACGAAAACAATGACAAAGATATATCAATTTTGTCTACTTTGAACGTGGTATACCCCTAATTTATGCTGTATTTGTGCAGCCAACTCATTTAGATGACGCTAGACCTATTTTTTTAGCGTCATTGAGTACTCAGCTACTGCCTTTATCTCTCCCAACGATAGGATATCCTTGAATGGGGTCATAGCACCCTTCCCATTCGATATCATAGCAATGCGCTCATTTAGATCAAAATCAGAGACCGTTAGATCTTTAGAACCGTTAGCACCTAATTTGCCATCTGATCCGTGACAAAGTTCGCATCTAGTTTTGAAAATTTTAGCACCGTCAAATGCCTCTGCTACTGGTTCGTCGGAAGCGGGAGTGTCACTCTTGGATTTATTGCCACAAGCATAGGTAAATAGGATTATAGCTGCGAAAACTAAAAATTTGTTCATGATAGAATCTGATTTGATATAGCAAAGATAATAATCTCGGAGTATCAAACAATATTTGGGTAAAATAATGTGAGCTGGGCTTTCCTCTGAGCCTTCGTCATCGGAAAAACTTTATCGGCCTTCGGCAAAAAGTAGTATATAAGGTAGGTGGAGGAAATTACTACCTATAATTATTACAATTTCTTAAATTTTTCTTCTTTTAGATGGTTGTCCCAACTTGGCGTCGACGTAACTCCCCAGATGCGCCGATGACCGTCCTACGACAATCCTTGTAAATAGGGTCTTCATAAAAAGTCAATGCCTTTATAAAAAACGACACTGGTATCCATGCGATTGTCGCAGTTTACACTTGTGGCGCTATTCTTTAAGAATCCTACTAAAGCTAAACAGGTTTTGTAATTCGTACACAATGTTAGGTAGGTTGCACCAGCTCTAACTTTGCCATGGCTGTGCCATCATAAGGAGAACGAATGAATTTTTAAAAAAAGCCATACAACGGCTTCTAATGATAGTAATGAGTCCTTGATGCCAAAGCAAAGGAAATAACACATTTTATACACATGGCAAGCATATTGCAAAGAAACCTATACAATTTGTTCTTAATCTAACCATCTATCGCTATCTTTGACGAACATAATAAGATTAGATCGGACAAAAGTGATTAATATGAATGAGCACCTTTCCCCTTACTATCACCGGCCTTACCGCCGCGGCGGCACAAGCAGTTTATCACGTTGGAAAATGATCCTACGAAGTCCAACAGAGATCGAAGACTTGTCAATGCAAAAGGCATGGATTAATTTGCAAATGTTGATGACACTTTTAAGAGGGAGAAATCTCTTGATTTGTGCTTCTGAGACATCAACATTCCTTTGAGTTGTGACCAATAAAAAAAGATGATGAAACAAAATACAATATTGATGCTACTTGTAATTTTTTCCATTGGGTGTCAGAAATCGAAAAACAAAGAACAACCACAATTAATTACTTCGTCAGTAATGTGTGCTCCAATTACAACAGATAGAGAATGGTACAATTCCGATAATATAGCGCCGTTATTTGAAGGTCTTGGCAATTTGCACTTTCCTATTTCAACCGATAATGAATTAGTACAAAAGTATTTCAACCAAGGATTAATATTAACCTATGGGTTCAATCATGCTGAAGCGGCTCGTTCCTTTTATTATGCCTCGAAGCTTGACCCTAATTGTGCAATGGCATATTGGGGATATGCCTATGTGCTTGGACCAAATTATAATGCTGGCATGGAAAGTGACAATTATCAAAGAGCTTTTACAGCGATACAAAAGGCACTTAAAATAAAAGATGATAAATGTACTGAACTGGAAAGGGACTTAATATTAGCCCTGTCAAGAAGGTACGTCAAAGAACCTATTGATGATAGAAAACCCTTAGATATTGCTTATTCCAATGCAATGGAGAAGTTATTCGAGAAATATCCGAATAGCTCAGATATTGGAGTTCTGTACGCAGAATCACTGATGAATTTGCATCCTTGGGATTTATTCGAGAAGTCTGGTGAACCCAAAGCATGGACTCCTAAAATATTATCAACCTTGGAAGGACTTATTGAAAAGTATCCAAACCATTGTGGAGCGCATCATTTTTATATTCATGCTGTAGAGTCATCAAGCAAACCAGAAAAAGGGTTAAAAAGTGCTCAGAAATTTGATGATGGACTTGTTCCAAATGCGGGTCATTTAGTTCATATGCCTTCGCACATTTATATTAGAACTGGAGATTATTATAAAGGAACCCTAGCAAATATAAATGCTATAAAGGTGGATAGCACTTATGTATCTGCATGCCATGCACAAGGTGCTTATCCTTTGGCATATTTCCCACATAATCAGCACTTCTTGGCTGCCACGGCCACGCTTCAAGGGAATAGTAGATGGGCTTTATTTGCTGCTGATGAAGTTGCAAAAAATTCCAATTTACAACTTATGAAAGAACCTGGCTGGGGAACTATTCAACATTATTACACGATCCCATTTTATGTTTATGTAAAATTTGGTAAGTGGCACGAAATTCTGAGAATGAATAACGATGTTCCAGAACTTGATTATCCCACAGCAATGTGGCATTACGCAAGAGGAATGGCATTTTTAAGAACCAACAAAATTGCAGAAGCAAGGGATGAATTAAAACCTTTGATGCGTATTTCATTAAAGAAAGGATTGAAAGAAATTACAATTTGGGATATTAACTCTGTCTATGAACTGGTGCAAATTGCAGCTAAAGTACTAAAGGCAGAAATTGGTGTAAAAGAAAGAAATTTTTCCCAAAGTATTGAATTGCTTAAAGAAGCAATTTCTATTGAAGATAATTTGAATTATAACGAACCACCTGATTGGTTTTTTTCAGTAAGACATCATTTAGGAGCAGTTCAACTGGAAGCTGGATTTTATGAAGAAGCAATACAAACGTATAAAGAGGACTTGGAAAGAGTTCCAAAAAATGGATGGGCATTAAAAGGTCTAATAAACGCATATTCGAAGCTACATGATTTATCTAAATTAATAGAATCAGAAGAAAAATTTAGTCAAGCGTGGAAGGGTGCAGATATTAGCTTGAATAGTTCAGTGATAAAATGAGGTACTGGTCACAACAACCGCAACAGGCAATGATGAGATATCTATCATTTCATGTGTTTAATTTTAGTTTGGTCACCACTGGTGACCTAGTTAATAATGTCATAACTCGTCCCTCGTTACCAGCGGGATGGCCTTTCCTTTTAATTATTCTCTTTGGTTTCTAGCGGAGCAGTCATCCCACATGTTGCTTTTACATTATATTACTTTGAAGAATTTAGAAACGTTTTCAGTACCATGCTGATCTGTGGCTTTGATGATATACATACCTGCCGGGAGCCCAATGAGGGACAATTCAATGATCTTTGGGATTGCGCCATTTGTATATGAGATTGACTTCACCACTTGTCCCAGATGGTTGTATATGCTAAGGTCAAGATAAATGGCCCTTGAATTGGTATATTCGACAAAAAGGTTATTTAAAGTTGGGTTAGGATATATATTAAAACTGATCAATTGTCCGATTTCGCTAAAAACAGAAACAATTTTAGTATAATAAATACTTCCGTCCAAATCTTCAATCCTTATCCTGTAATAATTTATACCTGAAAACAGTGATTTATCTTCGTACTTATATATTTTGAAATTTGACATGTCAGGAGTAATGGGCAAAATGGCGATCTGATCAAAAGAGGAACCTGTGGATGACTTTTCGACAATGTAATGCTTCACGTTCTGTTCGTTGGCTATTTCCCAGACGAGGTCAGCCTCCATATCGCTATGTAGGTGAGCATATACATTGATGATGCTTACTGGAAGCGGGATGGTACAATCAAACGTAACTGTCCGACTGTCTGTGCAAAAACCATAGTTAGTTTCGAATAGTGCACTCTGCAACAACTGTAAATTGGGAATAATAAATATACCTGTTGTATTCGTCTCTGGCAAATTGTTAGTCGTAGGTGTTGTATTCATCAATGTGTACTTAGCCGCTAAGCTGGTATTTTCTAGATGGACTGTCAGTCTGATATTTTCATCAAGACATTCGATGGAGACGTCGGAAATAAACGGAGATTCATCCACATTTATTTCTGTAGTGTAAATCTGAGCTAATGTGATGAGTGGGCATAATATTAGCCCACTCATCATCATACTCATCCTCATGATTTTTATATCAATCATAATGAAAGTAACCTTTTAAATTCCTAAAATGATAATGAATTTATCTATTATTGTCTTACGCATCCATTTGCGTCAGTGATCACCATCAGATCATAGGTGTGCAGACCCGGAACTGTTGGATTTGGTGTTACATTGAAAACCGAACCACTGATGATACCAGCATATCCCTGGGCTGGCGTAACTCCATCCTGTCTAATAGCTAATCCGAAAGGTCCTGTTCCGCAGGTAGATGTAAAGGTAAGCAATGCCTGTTCGCCTTCGCAGATCGGATCATTACTGGCTATTGTGCCATTAGGAGTAGGTCTCACTGTAAATGTGAATGTCACCGGAGACTGTGTACAATTGGTCGAACCATCCGTTACAGTAGGTGTCACCGTGATGGTAGCTACTATATCCGCGCAAGTGGTATTAACGGCAGTAAATGAAGCTATATCGCCAGTACCTGTAGCCGAAAGACCTATAGAAGGTGTATTGTTGGTCCAGTTGTACGTAACACCTGTTCCTACATTACTACTTATTGTAACTGCATTGGTAGGCGTTCCGTTACACAATATCTGATCTGGGATAGGTGCGATGACTACATTTGGAGTGACTGTGATTGTAAAAGTTTGTGGTGCTCCTGTACAGCCATTGGCTTGTGGTGTCAAGGTAATGGTTCTGGTCATACTTGCATTGGTAGTATTGGTGGCTGTGAATGCAGGTATCTGTGTCACGCCTGTAGCATTGGCAAGACCTACATCTGCGCCTCCTGATATATCATAAGTAATTCCTGTCGGGGTGCCGGTCAAAGCTTGCGCAGGTACATTGTCGCCCACACAATAGGTAGCGTTTAAAGGAGCCGTAAAGTTAGGCGTAGGATTAATGGTGACGGTCACCTGAGCGCATGTCGTAGTATTACAATCTCCTTCTGCCCTGACATAATAAGTACGGGTGATAGGTGCTGTAGTTACATTGGTCGGGCTGACGGTGATGCCGGGACCTGTGCCTATAGATCCTCCAGTACCGCACCCGTCAGCATACCAGTTCCAGATGGCCCCTGTTCCAAGTGACCCGCCCTGAACACTCAGAGATGTGCTTGATCCCGTACATATGGCCGACGGTGCTGCCGTGGCTCCTGTAGGAGCGACAGACAGAGATTTAACGGTGATGGTTGTCGAGCTTATCTGAGCCTGAAGACCATAGAAACTCACCGAACTTAACAATGTGACGGCTACAAATAGTAACCTGAATGAAGATAATTTTAAATTGTGCATTTTTAAAAATTTTAAAAAGTTATTAATAATACTAAGGATTTGTACATCCATTGATGTCTGTTATTTTCGTAAGATTGTAAACTGTTGTGACAAGCGGAGCAACAATATTGAATGCTGCCGCGCTATTTACATTATTATAGTTGGTTCCATTTATTACCAGTGAAAAGGGACCAGAACCGGCTGATGCGGTAAAAGTAATTCGTGCAGTGGTAGTGCCAGCACAAATGCCTTCTCCAGCAATAATACCATTTGGTTTGGGGTTGATGGTCACTTGGGCAATATTCGACTCATCCAC
>JANMMV010000599.1:0-3678 GCA_031373565.1 Saprospiraceae bacterium | reverse complement strand
ACTATGTCAAAAAATATGATTTCGGTTGCGAATTTAGCTAAGACCTATGTAATGGGTGAGGAAGTCATCCAAGCTATAAAGAACATTACGCTCGATATCGCCAAAAACGAATATGTTGCGTTAATGGGCCCATCTGGTAGTGGTAAGTCTACATTGATGAATATCTTGGGTTGCTTAGATAGCCCTTCAAGTGGTAATTATGTGCTTAATGATCTTGACGTGAGCCAAATGTCAGACAGTGAGTTGGCTGAAGTGCGGAACAAGGAAATAGGTTTTGTCTTTCAAACTTTCAACTTACTGCCCCGATTGTCTGCCCTTGATAATGTAGCTCTGCCACTAGTATATGCGGGAGATTCCAAAGATCAGCGAATAGCGAAAGCGACGGATGCTCTACAAAAGGTAGGATTAGGAGATCGGATGTCGCACAAGCCCAATGAATTATCAGGTGGGCAACGTCAGCGTGTAGCCATCGCGCGAGCGCTGGTCAACAATCCGAGTATTATCCTTGCGGACGAACCTACAGGTAACCTTGATACCAAAACATCGATTGAGATTATGAGTATCTTCGAAAAAATACATGCTGCTGGCAATACTGTCATCCTTGTTACCCACGAACCGGACATTGCCGATCATGCGCACCGCATCGTTAGACTGAGAGATGGATTGGTGGAGACCGATAAGCTAAATCAAAAAATTGTCAAAGCGGACGACCCTAATCACCATTACAAAATGACAGGGCAGCAATAGTAAAATGCTTGTGTATTTCTTTTGTTAGAAAGGAGTTTAGTTTTTGGAGCTAACTCAATATTTACCATAAACCGCTGTCACAAATGGTCCATTTAGAAAATCATCTGTATCTAATTGACTTTGTAGGATAGTCCCTTTGTATTTATTTGATAATAGCATATAGGCAACTTCGCATAAGGGTGCTGCAGTAGATGATTGTATGGCTCTAAGGGTTTTATTTCCAACAATTGACGGCGCTATTTTGTAAGACTTTTCTTTCTTGCGAAGTCTGCCCTGATTATCTTTTCCTTGGACAGAGGCATATACAATGACGAAGTCATTTTCGACAGAAGGTATTGTTTCAAGCATTTTATGCTCTAGCATATTGATCAAATTATCACTTTCTTTTAGTTGCTTGATGGTTTCTTTTACCCAGTCATAATGCCCCACATATCTGATCGTTTTGTAGTCGAGATTACGAACTTTTCCAGCAAATGCGTCCGGCAAATCTGCAGCGCCACCTGATGTAAAATCGTCTTCATACTCTTCACCATCTATAATGATTCGCTCCGTATTTGATAGAGCGGGGATATTCATTTTCTTAAAATCTCGAACCACTTCGGCATCCTTTAGATATTCAGTTGCTACTCCTATTGGGCTCCAAGTAAAAGCATAGTAATAAGGTGCGGGTGCATGTTTTGAAATTGCACCTACCTTCATGCAAATGGAATCTACCACATCCACGCCAAAGTCAGCGCTAAATTCTTGATAAAGTTTGTTGGCGAGTATGTTAATAAATCCAGGAGCTAGGCCTGTTTGAAGGACGAATCCAGTAGCGGCGTCCGCTGAAAGTTCCATTAAGTCTTTGGTTTCTTGAACGTACTCTGTTAGGTTGGCATAATGGCACTGATTGTCTTTAGCCATCTTAGCAAGCCTTGGCGCTTGGCTGCCCGGAAGACAGTCTAGTATGATGTCTGCATTTATTAGCGCTTGATCGAGTTCGTCATTAGTGCCAACCTTCGGCATCAGTACTCCGTGGACATTTGAATGCTTAGTACACCCTTCTTTAATAAATTTGATACCGTTATCAATAGCTTCTTGCGATATGTCACCAATATAAATGGTAGGTTCCATAATATCGCTTTGTGCGAGGATCAATGCTGCTGCTTGGCCGATTCCGCCACTTCCGGCTATAAATATGTTCGATTTCATCAATTTTAATTTACAATATTCTTGAAAAGGGTAGGGTTATCTTCTTTAACGCCGCAAATATAAATTTATTTAACAATGATATCTAGGTGTTCGTTCTCGTTATCAACTTATTATCATCTGAAACAGATAAGATGGTAGGATGAAAAGTTTTGAAAATCAATGATTTAGATATATACAAATGATTAATATCGTATAAAATCTTATTATTGTGTTAAAAATATATTACAAATTATTATAATATGTTATTTTAAACATTACCTTTGTATTCTATTCAAGCGGTCTCCCAAGAAGTGATTTGATGTATTGTCAACCCCAAAATCGTTTGGCTCCTGTTTCATTTTCGGTCGAAACAGTGTCAAGCGAGACTTCATCGTCACAAAGAAAGAGCTCAAATGTAGTAGATGTATTAGGAGTATTTAAGTAAAAACCGATTTTTTGTTATGGCAAGTAAAAAGCAAAAACCGATTAGTGTTTCCAATAAACCAAAGTTTAACTGGAAAGATGAGCGATTTCCCAAGATTGCAGGTGTTATTTTGGTATTAGGCGCAGTATGCCTCGCGGTATCATTTGTGTCCTATCTTTACACATGGAAGATTGATCAAGATAAGGTATTGAAATTTTCATGGGGTATGTTGCTTGATACTGATATGAATGTTGCCAATTGGCTGGGACGCTTAGGGGCTATACTGTCAAATGCATTTTTCTATTGGGGCTTTGGGTTACCATCGATGATTATCGTTGTATTAATGGTGAGATTAGGACTAGATTTAGTACGTAATAGACCCTTACTACCTTTTTTGGTTCTCGCCAGAAATTCAATCATGATTATGGCTTTTTGTTCTCTCGTTTTGGAGTTTGTCTTCCGAAGATCTGAATTTACTTGGGGCGGCGCATTTGGAGAGAGTACATGCCATTGGATATCTAGTTTTATCGGACAGATTGGATTATTTTTCTTGATTTTGTTCTCAATGGGAGCCTACATCATGTGGCGATTCAATCCTAGTTTTGATAATTTGGTGGTATCTAATCCTTTTGCTAATTTATCAATGCCAAGTATGGATTTTTTCCGTACCGATGATGAGAATGCGGTAACTACTACTGAGAAAAAGAAGGGAAAATCGGTAGCCGAAAACTTCACTGACGACATCGAAGAACTATTTCTAAAATCATTGAGACCGTCGTCAAAAGAAGAAGTTCAAGGTGCTCTTGACAAGGCAGCAGAATTGGATAACAAGATCGATAGAGGTCAAGATTTCGAGTTTGATATGCCTGCATCTACTATTTCGCCACCTAAGAGTGGTCCAATGACTGATTTAGAGTTGGATATAGAAGATCCTTTTATTGAAAATGCACCTGTGCAGACAGAATCGACTTTTCAACCGCAATTAGAAAAAGTGCTACCTACTATACCTCGTGGTCCAGAATCCGAAATCGAAGCTATCAGACTCGAAGATGATATGGAGCCTTATGATCCTACAGCAGATTTGTCAAGGTTTAAGATGCCCACACTAGAATTATTACAGGAGTATGCCGAAGGTAAAGTGGAAGTTGATCGTGCAGAATTAGAAGCTAATAAAGATCAAATTATTGCAACACTCTTAAATTATAAGATCGAAATCACAAAGATTCGCGCTACGATAGGACCGACAGTGACACTTTATGAAATCGTGCCTGCACCTGGTGTTAAGATTTCCAAAATCAAAAACCTTGAAGATGATATAGCACTTAGCCTTTCGGCCC
>JANMMV010000598.1:0-4389 GCA_031373565.1 Saprospiraceae bacterium | reverse complement strand
GGCCCTAATACTGCACCAGGAAGACGGGCAGTGTATATCACCAACCCGGGTCAGGCAAAAAGTGTATCGATGCCGGCATTGCTTGATGTAACTCCGGTCACAATACACTCCAATATCGGATGGCAAAATACTGGCGTAGTAGTATCAGCCAATAGCAATATCCGCATTGCCTATAAGGGTGGCATGTGGACAGCCAATCCGGAAGACAATGGTGGGCAACTCTACAATGCTGCTGGTAACCCCGCATTTATATCCGCAAAGCAAGGATATACTATGCCTGGTCAGGACGAAGGTGCTATGATCGGACGGGTAGGCAACAATGCACCTTTTTTGGTAGGTATGGGAGCAAATGTACCAGCCAATCAAAGTGGTGCATTGCAATTGTGTATCAATGATGACCTCAATGGCATATATGGTGCAGGGCTTACTGACAACATAGGCACTATACAAATGACCATTACTTTATAAAGAATTACAGGACAATGCAGCCTTGCTAAAAGGCTACATTGTCATTTTTTAACTCATGCTTAAATCAACAAAAAATGAAAAGTACCCATTTCAACTTTAAACAAATTGCTATCTTACTTTTTTGTACAATTCCTCTGGTTTACGAGGGCTTTTTCCATTCAAATAAACCGATTAATCCTAATGGCACACAAGCTGCCAACACCTGTAAGTGTTATTCTCCAAACAATGCATTGACACCTACCACCATCAATTTCAATAATGTAGTGCCTGGTGATGTGTTGACTCCTGGGCAACCACAGATGGATTGCTTTGCATGGCAGGAATTCATATCACTCAATTGGCCCGTCAATACCACAAAAGGCTTTGGTGACCCGGGTGACCTGTCTCCGGTGCAATGGGAAACGTACATGCCAAAAGATGTGTTGTTTCAAAAAAATGGAGTAGCTCCACCAGATTGGGGCACGCTTGTTTCTGAGCAGTATGCAACAAAATTCAAGACCCAGAGATTGTTGATGAACAAAACGAAAACAAAGCTGCTTACTTTTTCAGCAAAATTTGATGCCAGTGATACGATTGACAATTTTTCGGTTCATCAGGCAGCTCCATTTGGTGTGCCTAATTGGCTGGGTGCACAGAATGGCACAAATGTTTGGTATGAGATTATGCTCAATAGAGATTACTATGATTTTATCGTATCTACCCAATACTACAACGCCATCACACAGCACGATTCTGTAAAGGCAGGTGTCCCTATCCAATTTCCACAGGGGCAGTACAATGGAAATGTTGGCGCCATAGAACTAAAAGCCGCATGGATGGAAGTACCAAACCCTTCTTCATCCCAGTGGCAACGATATAAATTATCAACCGCTACGGTGCTGGATGCAACCACCAATAAATTGCGGAAGACTACTGTGGCACTTGTAGGCCTACATATCTTACACAAAACAGAAACCCAACCCACATGGGCTTGGGCTACCTTTGAGCAGATCGACAATGCCTATGTAGCCAATGACACATTTTCTCATCCATACGGATACAACTTTTACGCACAAAATTGCCAGAATAAAAATGTTACCTACAAAAATGCCAAAGGAAAAGACACTACAGTCATGGTTACATGTACGCCCAATACTTCCCCGCCTTATTATCTCAAAAAAGCCGCGCCTGTACCAATACAAATTACCAGGGTAAATGCAATAGATACGAATAATGCAGCGCCTATCAATCAAATGATGCAAGCCAATATCAAAAAAATTTATCCCAATTCAGTGTGGCAGTATTATCAACTGGTAGATGTGATATGGTCCAGTACGCCAAGGCCGCAATCGACCACTCCGATACAAGCGCCTTTTAGCCTCACTTCGTCAGGCATGACGAGTGGCAGTGCTATTGTAGCAAACACTACATTGGAAAGCTATGTACAAAAAACCAATACATGTACTAGTTGTCATCAATTCTCTACGATAGCGCCCTATCCTGGAGATACAATCAATAACAATGTATTTGGTGATTTTAGTTTTGTGATAGGCGATGCGAAATATCCGGTCAATCCAAACGTAACTAAGTCATCAATTAAAAAGAAGAGAAAGTAAGCCGCGACAAGCGAGAACAATAAGACAAAATTAATGCTCTATATTGTACAAAATATTTTGGAGCAATACATTTCGAAGCGCCTATTTTATGCTCCATGAAAAGCTGCTCCAATATTGTAGCACGTTTTTTATGGAGCATGATTTTGTGCTCCAGGTAAAAGCTGGTCCGTTACTTTTTTCGGGTCCTTGCTTTTGCAAAAACGCCACCAATTCCTGCTACTTTTTTGCTTTTTTACATTGTTATTTGTACTATCGACAGCAACTGTATTTACATTATTTTGGCAGACGCAATTTGAATCTCGTAAACAAGGATTATTACTTGAATTTTCATTGTCTACATTAGAATTAGAAGACTTTTAAACCAATATTTTGCTATTTTAAAAGATCCCTTTTAATGATTCAAAAACTCCCGATGCGACATCATTATAAATTTTATTATTCCTAAGCATGCGTTTTTTGCATTTGCGATTGATTTTTTTATAAAATGATGAACAGAGTCCTTGTGCGCAAGTGGGTTGTTCAAATGTACTTTGTTCACACGAGGCTAATTCGCAAGCGCTTTGTTCACACCAGGATAGAACACGATACAAGCTACTGCTTTACTATTTTTTGCATTTGACTGATATTGTTAGCCTTACTAGTCGTTTTCACAAAATACATACCAGCAGGAAATGACGAAATATCAATGGTATGAGAATTACTATTTGACTCTATTTTTCTAAGCATTCGACCATAAGAATCATATATTTCTATTTGAATCAAACTCAGGTTTCCTTTAATAGTAACAACATTTATAACTGGATTTGGAAAAATTTGAATCATCTTCTCCGTGTTTGGATCTTGGTCTACCGCGCTAACAAGTGGATCATAGAACCCAAAGTCAACCGTATTATTACCACTCGCATCGTAATTGAAGTAACAATTGTACAAATCACCATCATCGAGGGGTTCCTCATCTGAATTAAGTTTCACGATACCCGACATGATGTCAGTAGATGGATTGCCAAAACCATTATTATCTTTATCGACATCGTTGTCAGCATTGGCTTGAAAGCCCTTTGTTGATCTAAAGTTTTCTAGTGGTTCCCCTGGGCCCCAATTTCTAACCTGCCAGACAAACACCACATAATTCCCAGGTTGGAGTCCAGAAAACTTATAATAACCATTTTCATCTGTTACACGTACGCCACTGAAGCCTTGCCAGTCAGGGATGCCGTCTCCATCAGGATCTGACCATAGCACCATAGAAACACCCGGTATTCCTGGCTCTTCTGGATCATTTACACCATTTTGATTTAAGTCGTTCCAAACTCTGTTACCGATGGATAAAACGCCTGGAGAAACTGGTTCCCGACAGTCTTCGTAGCAAAATGCCATATCATTGATGGCTTTGACCATTTCATCGCCCATTGCTTTTCCAACATTTAAAAAAGTAAGCGCATTGTTGTTAAAATGATAAATGGCATCTTCTGGTGATGCTGATTGATTCACATAATATGGTTTGGTATTTACGAAACCTACCCTACCGCCGTATATAGTGTCATTACATCCTACACTTTGTTGCGCTACAGAAACTGTATTTTGCATACTATTCACCCAAGAATCATTGATAATTTCAAATCCTCCTTGTCCTGAGCTAGCAATGACGAATGGTAGATGCGGCATATTTAGATCATTTCTTACATCATTGACCAAGTGATACATATTACTCTCATATTCAGTGAGGTATGCATCCGACTCTCCATCATTCCAGCCTTGAAACCAACCAAAACCTGAAATCTCAAAATCACTGATCCCAAAATTGGGAAATTCTGTCTTCAAGTTTTGGGTAACATTCTTTACTTTTTGGATCATGGTTTTGTAAAATTCGCCAGTCGTACCACCTGCTGAAGGCGGACGAAAATCGACCGCTAAACTCTTGCCGCCCCAAGCTGTCTTTATGATTAATACCGGATCTTCATAATATTCATCGAGCTGGTGCGCAAACATTAACTCAGGACCTATCAAATCAGAAAAAGCGCCTTGACCTACTGTTACTTTTGATTTGATCGTACCTTCATTTCTTTCAAAATAGATATAAGCATTATCCAAAGATGTCCAATTACCAGGCTCCCCTACTTGAGCCCACGCTCCCACACTGTCTTTTTGAATCACATCAACCAAACTTCCTGGGCTACTTTCAGCATCATCGACTGTACCAAATCCCTGCATATTAGACTGTCCAGCTAATACAAAAACTCTTACTTTTTTTCGGGTTTTCTCTTGCCTTGTCACGATCGGAACGTAACCAACCTCTAGGCCCGCAGGGGGCTGTACGATAGCTTGT
>JANMMV010000585.1:0-2864 GCA_031373565.1 Saprospiraceae bacterium | reverse complement strand
GATTAGGGTCAATGACTTTGTCTTGCTTTGCTGACACAGTTGTCGCAACTGGTTTAGCAGAAAGCACTTCTTTTTGCGTAGTGTCATAAACGACGTGAGACGGCCTTGAGTCTGTTATTTTGCTGTAAATGCTATCAGGTTTAAACATCGCAGACAATCGTAAGTCCATCTTATCTAGATTTCGCCTTACTGTTTTGTTAAAAGTATCCAAAGCGGTCATAAGTTGGCTACTATTCATCATGTCTTCCCTGTTTCGATTAAAATTGAGCGCCCCATCATCTGCATTGAATTGGTTCATGTCAAATTTCTTTGTCCACTGATCAAAATAGGTACGGGTAAACGGTATCTCGGATTTGGTAGTTCCTGATTTGTACTTTCGTTCAAGCTCTCTGTATTGTACTCCTGTATCTAGCTGCATCACAAAATATCGCCCTTCATCCATGGTGTACATTTCGCCGCTTTTGGCAGATAATACGCCCATCAAACTTTTGTTGTTTTGTGTATGGTCGTATAATAGAATATCGTGGATACCGCGACCATCGTCATCAATATCTTTGATACGTATAATTGTTTCGCCAAAATCCTCATTAAATATACCTTCTTCAATGGCCAAACCTGACTTTTGTTTTCGCAATGAAATAAGTCTTTTTTGAAACTGAAGATTAGCAGCAGGCTTTAGGAAATTGGAAGCAAACAAAGAATAGAATCCTATGAGAACGGCGATTACAAAGCCAGGAGCCATTGTTCTAACTAAACTTACACCCGCAGACTTCATACTCGACAATTCAAACTTTTCGGATAGATCACCAAAAACCATTACTGAAGCGATCAATATTGTGATAGGCACTGCTAACGGGATTAGCGTAACGGCGTAATACATGATCAATTCTAACATTTCTAGAATCGTGAATCCTTTGCCTAGAATCTCATCAATATACTTCCATAGAAACTGCATGACCAGCACGAATGTCGCTATAAAATAGGACAAGATCGTAGGCCCGATAAAGCTAGTCGCTATGAGTTTATCTATCTTTTTTAACATGCAAGGTCATCTATTCGCCGTAAGGCACGCAAAACTAACAAATTCTGCGGCTTGTGGGTTTTACTTACCTTCAACTTTGATCCTTGACCCTTCACTGTGACTTCCGAACTCTGGTGCATACATGCTCTCGATATGTGTAACGCCACCTGTGAAATCTCCACGATGTACCACGACCATAGGGTATTCGAACACATAGCTGCCTTTCGGCAAATATTGAAAATAGAAGTGCGTTGCTATATCTTTTGTTGTCTCATAATAGGAAAGTCCGCCCTGGTACCTATGGCTTGAGATCACATTTAATGGCTCAAATCCACTCGGGCGTTGGTCCTTCATATGCACATATTCCATAGCTCGATCCACGCTAAGTTCGACACGCACTTTGACTACATCACCAGGTTTAAGAGTGCTAGATGGAGTCAAAGATTCGATTTTCTCTCCGTTTGATGTGGTTATGACCTTGAAGTACTGCTTTTTGAGCTTCAATGGTGTATCGGCAAATGCTTTGACCTTGTCTATTGTCTCACTATATTGATAGTAGGCCGCTCCCCAAGCAATATTTTCGTTAGGATTTGTGATCGTGATATCACCTAATGATTTGTTGATAGCTGGCGGCAAATAGTTACGCTTTATATATCCTGTACCTGCTTGGGCATCCGTATTGATGATCGATTGCGTGCCGCCGATTGTAATCTCGGGTGGTGTTTTTTCGGCTAACCAACCTGTCACTAAGGACGTTTTTCCTCGATTTAGCAGTAAAGCATTGATGGCAGAAATGGTTGCTTTATTTGTTTTCCACCGATTTGTTTGTTTGTTTTTCAATAACCAAATCTGCATTTGCGCTAGTTCGTTTTGCTTTGCACCGACTTCACTAAATAATTCTATCATGATACTCTGACGCTCGATCGGCAACTGATACCAATAAAATCCATTTCCTTCATTCCAATACATGCCCAATTCTGGACTGGTTGTGGCACGCTCACGAAGTGATTTCATAATTGCATCGACTGTTGGTTTTTCTTTCGCACGATGAAGCGTAAGTCCTATCATAGACTGTGACATAAGTGATCTTTTCAACCAATATTTTTTGGTTTGCTCTGTATAATAGTTGATCGCTTCACGATTGATGTCATTAGTCTTCCAAGCGGGATAAAATGATCTCAAATAAAGGTAATGAACTGACAAATCATCGAGGTGATCGTCAAATATATTTCCTTTAGACTTCAAAATACTTTCTTGTAACTTTTTGTATCGATCTGCAATAGCCATATCTAGATACGATTGGGCTTTGGTTAATAGTGGCTCAATGAAGGGATCGGAGTAATCGATGACACCTAAATGCTGTAAATGACCCAACTGCGATACTACTTCCTGCGTCGTGTATTCGTCTTCTCTACCGCCAGTAAACCAAGCAAATCCACCAGATGGCATCTGTCTTTGACTAAGTTTTGAAAGATTGCTTTCGACTTGTTGGCGCAGGTTATTGATGTCAAAAAGTAGGGCAATATTCTGCTTTTGCTTGTCTTCTGATTGTGCGTCCATTACCCAGGGTGTTTCTTGGAGAAGTACTGATTTGAGTTCTGTATTCTTATTGAGATTGCTAAGTAAGGCATTAGAATCTTTGCCTTTCCAAAGGTCAAAAACGGTTTTGATGCCAGGATTATCTGTCACGATTTTACGCGCTAGAAGATTAGTAAAAACTTGTTCCATCAACGCATTTGTACTTTCTTGACCAGAACTAGCCATATAAGGCAACGATTGGATGGCGTACCAAATCGGATGACTTGTGTACTCAATGGTGTATGAAAGATCCTTATGCGAAGGG
>JANMMV010000570.1:0-2769 GCA_031373565.1 Saprospiraceae bacterium | reverse complement strand
TATCACTGATTGCTTAACGCCCCCCATCTTAAAAGTTTTACTTAAAGATGCAATAGATTCAAGTCTGATAGGATGATCAGGGTCTGGAACGAAACTAATATCCGGAACGAAGCCTCCCGGCGCTAACTGAAACCTCGAATGAATAGTAACACCACCCGCATTAAGTGCTGCGATACCTGTCGGTGCCACTACCACCGTGTTTTTATGCGTGGTTTGTATGATCTTACGCAGCAAAGTTGTCTTACCGGTCCCAGCTTTGCCGGTGAGAAAAATTGATTTATCGGTATGATTGATAAATTTTAAGATAGCATCAGTTTTATCCACAGTTATTCCTATTTATGCTTACAAAATTACGGAGATTTTATAAAAGTACCCAAATAGACGAAGATTCTTTATCCTACTCTATCATTTTAGTGAAAAATAAACGATTTTTACCATATCATTTAAATTCAATTTCAAATTTTGTGAATAAAATCACCGCAGATTATGAAGATACTTATTATTGGTGGAGGGAATATGGGGCTTACATTTGCAAAAAGTTTCCTGTCGACGCATATCGTCACTGCGGAGAACATGTATATCCTAGAAAAATCCAACGAAAATGCAGATGCATTAAGACTGCTTAACGTCGGAACCATATTTAGCGAACCAGCCGATTTCGTAAAAGATGCGGATCTCATTATCTTAGCGGTCAAACCACAAGATGCGGAAACACTTTTTCGAAAGCTAAGGAATTTTATAGATCCTCAGCAAGTCATTCTTAGCATCATGGCTGGCGTACACATGAGCGTTATTGCAGAAGGATTAGGATCTAGTAAAATAGTACGAGCCATGCCCAACTTGCCAGCTCAAATAGGCGTAGGCATGACGGTTTACACCGCTTCTAACGAAGTTTCTAGGATCGAACTAGTTACTGTCCAAAACTTAATTAATGCTACTGGCAAAGCCATTTATGTCGATAATGAAGATATGATTGATGCCGCCACTGCTATTTCTGGATCAGGCCCTGCTTATGTATTCTATCTTATGCAAGGGCTGATAGAGTCGGCAAATAGTATGGGATTTTCTAAATCTGAATCCGAACTACTATCCTATCAGACTTTTCGAGGTGCAATCGAGTTGTTCAATAAGCATGATTTCTCCTGCGAAGAGTGGATAAGCAAAGTCATGTCAAAAGGAGGAACGACGGAAGCAGCCTTCCAAGTTTTTGCAAACGAAAACACAGTCGATGGCTTCAAGAAAGGGGTGCAACGCGCATACGATAGGGCAAAAGAACTGGGTTCGAAATAAGTAAATCGCTTTTTGCGGTGCATGGTCAAACCAACCTTTCTACGCCCTAGTGCGATGTAATCCAGAGCGCCGTTAAGCTATGTTCGTGTAAACTGCCTGTACATCATCGTCGTCTTCGAGTTTATCAAGTAACTTCTCAATATCAACCATTTGATCATCAGTAAACTCCACGGGTGTTGTTGGAATTCTCTGCAAATTAGCCTTATTTAAAGTAATACCTTTTTCTTCAAATACTTTGGTCAATGTTCCGAAATCTGTGTAATCACCATATGCATAGACTGTATTATCATCCACCTCATAGCTTTCTAGACCAAAATCTATCATTTCTAATTCAAACTCTTCCAGATCAAGATCTGCTGGCTTTTCAAATTCTATAACAGTCTTGCGATCAAACATAAACTCCAATGATCCCGATGTGACGATCTGGCCACCGGATTTATTAAAGTAGGACTTTACATTGGCAACTGTGCGTGTTGTATTGTCCGTAGCACATTCTACAAATACTAATACACCATAGGGACCTTTACCTTCATAATTGAGCTCGGTATACTCTTCCGCATCTTTACCGGCAGCTCGTTTAATGGCGTTATCAACGTTATCTTTAGGCATATTGGCAGCCTTGGCCATTTGTATGGCAAGACGCAATTTAGAATTTGTCTCTGGATCTGGACCTGCTTCTTTGGCAGCAATAGTAATCATACGTGAGACCTTAGGAAAAACCCTGGACATAGTAGCCCATCTTTTCTCCTTAGCGGCGCGACGATATTCAAATGCTCTTCCCATGACTAGACTAAATTAATATAATGTGAATAAAATTTAAAAAAAAAGAGCATCAAATAAGGCTAACTTACAGGATGCTCGATTTGGGCGGAAGAGGAGGGATTCGAACCCCCGGTACCGATTAAAGTTCGCTAGTTTTCAAGACTAGAGCGATCAACCAACTCTGCCACTCTTCCAATACTTTATCTTAAAGCGTCGCAAAAGTAATAATCTTTACGGAAATAAAAAATTTTTATACAAAAAAAAAGCAGCCTAACTATTAAGACTGCTTTTCTATAAATTTCAGGTATTACCTGTTCAATACGGTAAAGCCTATATTAGATTATGCTAATGCTTTAAGATCCCTTATCAGAATCGATTGTCTCTTGAAGTGAATCTTATTGGTCTTCTTGAGATCATTGAGAACCATCGTAACAGTCTGTCGCGAAGTCCCTGTGTAGTTAGCAATATCTTGTTGTGTAAAATTATGCTTTAATAACATCTCGAATCCTATTGCTTGTCCAAATGACTCTGCATTAACTTTCAAAAACTCGACGATTCTCTCTCTAGCATCATTCAGAACAAATGACTCTAATCTTTCTTCTGCGAACTTTAGCCTGTTTCCCATGTAACAAATCAATCCTTTAGCAACCTCCATGTTATTACTTACAATATCATTGACAACGCTAATATCCACTTGATAAATTCCAGCCAATGGAG
>JANMMV010000567.1:0-1593 GCA_031373565.1 Saprospiraceae bacterium | reverse complement strand
GTCATGAATGACACGCGAAGAAGCTAGAGAAGCAGCAACATTAAACAGCACCATCGCGGTCACGGGATCTTTCGGAACAGCCTTACCTTTTAAATACAATCCCCCCAGATGATGGATTGCATGGACATGAATTGTTTCGCTAATTGCAGGGATAATACATAGATAGTAGGCTGAGCATTGTGCCCTTCGACTCTACTTCGTTGCGCTTAGGGTACAATGTTTTTTGGGCGCTGAGTGCATGTGACATAGGAGCCGAAGTCGAAGTCTACATTTCAAATAGAATTCAAAATATCCTGAGCCACCAGATATCCTCCCGTCCAGGCCGCTTGAAAATTGAAGCCCCCCGTCACGCCGTCAATATCTAATATCTCTCCTGCAAAATAAAGCTTGCTATGTTTTTTAGACTCAAAAGTTTTGAAATTCACTTGAGAGAGCGCAACACCGCCTGCTGTGACAAATTCTTCTTTAAAGGTAGTTTTTCCTTGTACGTTGAAAGTCATAGCTTTGACGGAAGTGATCAGCGCATTCATCTCTATCTTGGTGATATCAGCCCAAACTTTGTCGGGATGGATGCCTATTGTATCAATCATGTAATGCCATAGCCTCGTCGGTAGTGACAAAGGGCAATGAGTTCGTATCTTTCTTTTGGCATTGCTATTTCGCAATTGGCTGATGTCGTCCGTAGTGATTTTGGGAAGCCAATCGACGATTGCTTCGAAGTCATAGCGCATATTAGCCAAATCTCTCGCTCCCCATGCTGAAGCTTTGAGAACAGCCGGTCCACTCAATCCCCAATGTGTAATCAATAATGGTCCTGATGTTGCTATTTTTGTATTTTTGATTTGCACGATGGCATCTGGAACCGTCAATCCCATCATAGTGCTGATAGGATGTTTGGGTAGGTTAAATGTAAATAAGGAAGGTACCGCACTAGATATTTCGTAGCCTTCGCGCTCGAGGATCCGCCAGATGTTAGGACTCGAACCAGCGGTTATGATGAGGGTATCGGTTATGTATTCTTGGGAATCGGCTATGAGTGTGTAATGTGAAGTGTCATCGTTTTTAAATAGGATATCGTTGACTTTAGATTGGGTTTTGACCGAGATCGTCGGGAGATCTGTACAATTGATAAAACAGTCGATAATCGTTTGTGAAGTATTAGATACGGGAAACATGCAACCATCGTCCAGCGTCTCAATCCTCACACCTTGCTCATCAAACCAATCGACAGTATCTTGGCACCCAAATTTAGTAAAAGGGCCGATCAGCTCTCTGTGTCCACGCGGGTAGTAATTTGCGAGTGTTTTTGCATCAAAACATGCATGAGTAACATTGCATCGACCGCCACCAGAGATTCGGACTTTGTTGAGTACTTCTTTGGATTGTTCTAGAATGAGAATAGTGACATCAGGCCGAGAAATGGCAATATTGGCCGCACTAAAAAAACCAGCTGCGCCACCACCTATGATTATAATATCGTAACGATTTTTCAAAGTTGTATCCATCAGGACAAAGATAGAGGATATGTTATCAAATTTTATTATTTGTGTCGATCCACAATACATAAGTTAGCATGATCAAAATACAAAATGG
>JANMMV010000554.1:0-24383 GCA_031373565.1 Saprospiraceae bacterium | reverse complement strand
GTCTGCGATGATAAAATGTATGGAAAAAGTATTAAAAATAAATGTGTGTATAACAAATCTTTATTTATAAAATTCATGACATTATTTTGTAATAATCACTTTAGTAATATTGGATGTGCCGTTTATATTTCTAACATGTATTACATAAAATCCACTACTTTTCGAAAGGTCAATCGAATGAATACTTTCATTTATACATTTTGAATTATATATTATATGACCAGTATTGTTTGTAACTTTAATGTCGCCTGTAAATAAATCTGCAAATTCAATATTTACTATTGATTCACTTGGATTTGGATATATTCGAATTTGGTCAATTCTATATTTTTCTTTTTCCTGAGTTCTAGGAGCAGGATCTTGTAAGCAACCATCATACACTTCATAATCCACATCTTCATAAGTCCTAGCCATCATTCGGGCCATATATATGGCGTCACCATATTTATCAGCACATAGGACTTTGGATTGGTTAATGACAGCTTTATCGGCTAGTGTTAATGAATCATTCATGTCGTATTGAATTTGAACTTTGAAGATGGCCTTCCATATTTCTTTGTTAAAATAAGATCATAATTTGTATCAATACTAACGCCTTTACTAGCGAGAGACTTAACCACTTGACTATCATTAATGAATGAGTTGTAAATTTCGCTGTTTTCTCGTGTTCTGTAGCTAATTTGAGCTACTAAAGCATTAGATTGGATGACAAAAACTAAGGAAAAGTATAAGTGTCTATTTTTGATAGTGTAGAGCTTTCATATTTTTTAAATTTTAGGTAAATGTAGTATTAAATATTCACAGCTTCAATAGGAATACGGATATAATATTGATTTATGTCACTATTGCGACACGATTCATTTGTTGTAAATTGTGAAAGAGAAGGTTTAGTACTAAGTCATCCCTAGTACCTACTTATGATAGTGTGGATCTGCTATCAATGCCATGTATTTTTCATAAAGCTTATTGGCATTGGCTCCATGATCATAGTAGTCGCTCACAAATTGCTTGGCTTGTTCGCCGATTTGCCTTGTGTTGTAATTGCCATTGATTACAGCGGAGATTTCTTTTACAAATTCTTCGGGGCTATCCGCAACAAGCAATTGTTCACCATGTACAGCATCGATACCTTCTTTGCCTAAAGTAGTTGTCACTACCACTTTGCTCAAAGCCATCCCTTCTAATATTTTCACCCTCATCCCACTACCCGAAAACAAAGGCACTACCATGACATCGTGCTTATTAATAAATTCGATCGCGTCAGGTACTTCACCGTGGACGACAACATTTTTGTTTTGGTAGTTTTGTAACCAAGTAGGTGTATTGCGACCTGCTATATGAAACTTAGTATCTGGAAATGCTCTATGAACCTCAGGCCAAACCTTGTTGAGAAACCACTCTAACCCTTCGATATTAGGCACCCAATCAAGCGCGCCTATAAAACACAAATCTGGCTGACTTACTTTGATCTCCCGGCCATATAGTTTGAGATCAAGACCAATCGGCGATGAAATAGCACCGTTCTTGTAACCCAAATCTTTAAATTTCTTTAGATCACGATCGGATACGGCGATTAGGTAGTCATACTTATTCAGATGGTCTAACTCGTATCGCTTGAGTTTGGACGTTAGATATTGCAGATAAAGTTTTTTAGGTAAAAACTTCGTATTTTTAGTAATGCGCTCCCATATTTCGAACTCCACATTGTGCGCGCGCATGGTGACGAGTGCATCAGAATATTCTTTAATGACATCTATGTATGGAGCGAGATACAACGTCTCTAGTTGGATAACGTCGTATTGATTGTTCTTGAGAAGCTCGATTAGCTTGTCTTTGTATCCAGATGAGATAAATCTGCTAACGTGATATGAGTCCTTTGAAAATAGATTTTTGATCGCTCCAGCAATGCTTACCGTGTTGTCAAGTTCGGCAACATGTATTTCCTTGTAGTGGTTGAAATCATCCGGTAGCGTAGAGATATCAGTGTAGTGCTTTGTTGTATTCATCGCAAGCAAAGACACTTCGCAGCCCAATTGGTGCAGCGCATGGCTAAGATAGGTCACCGCAATAGATTCTCCGTCTTTTAATGGATAAGGAAACTTTTTACACAACTGAAGGATCTTCATATGAAACTTTGGTATCGATCTAATATTCTACAAGGGAGTGCAAAGGTAGCCATAAAAATGACAAAATATGCCTTTTCTAGTTGATTTTCCTTGAAAATATAGGTTATAAATTTGGTTCGAGACTGAAATTTTGTTTTGACACACTTAAAACACTTCTGAGGCAAGCTTTATTGTGGGAAATGTTAACTATTTATTAAATTTTTAATATAAATTATTTCCTATTTTGTAAATTATTCAATATCAATAGGTTGTAGTTTGGTGCCTATTTTTGAATTTAGTGTTTGAAGATCTATCTACCATTATTATTATCAAGATAATGCCGTCACTCAATCCATAATCTAGTACCTTTGCCGTAACATATATCTACTTTATGACTTTAATCGAAGCGTCAAACATTGAGAAATCTTATGGTCATGTTCATATACTCAAGGGTATTAACTTGACGATACAGGCGGGAGAAATGGTCAGCATCGTGGGCAAATCTGGCGCAGGGAAGAGTACTTTGTTACATATCCTCGGGACCCTTGATGTGGCAGATCGCGGCATCCTCAAGATCCTAGATCAAGAAGTGGGCACCCTCAATGAGAAAAAACTAGCGTCTTTTCGAAACAAGCATATCGGATTTGTTTTTCAGTTTCATCATCTATTGCCCGAGTTTACCGCATTAGAAAATGTCTGCATCCCAGCATACATCCAAGGAGCTCAAAAGGTAGAAACAGAGAGAAAAGCAAAGGAAATCCTTGATTATCTTGGTCTATCGCACCGACTTACTCACAAACCCAATGAATTATCAGGCGGAGAAGCGCAGCGAGTAGCGGTCGCCCGTGCTCTTATTAATAATCCTGCGATGGTTTTGGCGGATGAGCCTACAGGTAATCTCGATAAATCTACATCCGAAAGTCTGCACGAGCTCTTTATGAAGTTACGCAGTGATTTTCATTGTAGCTTTGTCATTGTGACGCATAATCAAGAACTCGCCCAGTTGAGCGATCGAGTAATAACGATCGAAGACGGGAAGATCAAACAGGAGTAAAAAGTGTTGTGAAAAAGGTAGAAACCAATCAAATCCGCAAATCCAACAAATCCAACAAATCCAACAAATTTATCGCTTAGGTTTGTACTTAGATTTGTCAAGCAAAAGTTGGCTATCATGCATGGCTATTAGTTCGGTCATTGTAGTTTTAGGATAGCGATTCATGTAGGCTTTTACGATTTGATAACCAAGATAGTTGGCAGTGCGGCCTGGTGCTTCGCTGGGCATGTCTGGACTATTAGGACTAGGACTAACGTATCGATTAATCTTGCTGGGAGTTGATTCATAAAATAGTTTTTTGTCAATAAAATAACTCCAGATGGCCGTTTCGTTGTCCATGCACCACTTGAGCTGCTTGTCGGTATACTCGTGTATAATACTGTCGTGAGCCATTGGCAATAACTGATCAATAATATACAACTCTTTGCCGTTGTGGATCATAATATCGATGAGTTTGAAGCCGGAAGGGTTACCTAGCATTTCTTTTACATGGCCTTCTGCTAGCTTTTTGGTGATGTGATCGGGATTCCATGACCTAGTGATATAATCCGAAAAACTCGTATTGTCTGGGTCAACGGCCTTATAATCTACTTCGGGATGTAGAAACATGTCCAGCCCGATGGCGACGGCTTCATTGCCAGAATTATCTTCAAAAGTAAACAGCTGAAAAGCGTAGGCTGAAATAAAAGTATAGATCTTAGGCGTAGACTTGATCTTTGGAAAATAATATTTCATATGCTGATACAAGTTCTCACATTTTGCTTTTAAGTCAGCGTCATCCCTAAATTTAGCAGCTACTTTGACATTGATATCTTTGACCATCGAATCTTGCAAAAACTGTTGTAGGATAAGAAGATTACTATCTTTTGTTGAGGCCGTTGCTCCAATACATTCGCGTAAATACAAGGACATAAATGCTGGATGTGCAACACCTATTTGGTCAATTTGCTCCATTGTTTTGGCATCAGCCAGCAATTTATCCATGCGAATGATCTCAACAGGTGCTTTAATATGGCTTACGTCCACTTTTGGGTGGTCTTTGCATGAAAAAAAACAAGTAATTGCTAAAAAAATGAAGGAATATTTCATGTATGATGGTTGATATTTTAGACTGTGATTACAAACAATGGAAGGGAAAGAGATGTTTTTAATTACAGGTTTTTACCTCATTATTGTATTCAAATCATCAAATGGAAAAACATAAAAATACCCTTGCGATTCCTGTACGGTCCAGTGAAGATTGGCGACAATGGTTAGATGAAAACGGAAACACTACAAAATCAGTTTTCCTAATATTATATAAAAAAAGTAGTGGTATTCCGTCGATAACCGTTGATCAAGCCATCGATGATGCACTTTGTTATGGCTGGGTTGACAGCAAAATCAATAAACGTGACGAGCAAAGCTGGTATCAATATTTTGCTCAGCGCAACCCCAAAAGCAACTGGAGCAGAGTCAATAAAGAAAAAATTGAACGCCTGACACTAGATGGAAAAATGCGATCCAGAGGCCTTGCGATGGTCGAACTAGCAAAAAAAGATGGTACTTGGACTGCACTTGATGATGTTGAAAATCTTATTGTTCCCAATGAGATGGAGACTTTACTACATGCGAATCTAATTGCTAAGCATCATTGGTCAGCTTTTTCAAGATCTGTCAAGCGAGGTATTTTAGAGTGGATATTTAATGCAAAACGTCCAGAAACACGTGAGGAGAGGATTGTAAAAACGGTTAGAATGGCGGCTCTTAATCTTAAAGCTAATTTTGATAAAGAGTAAATAAACCTGTTTGTAGATATGTTTTAGCTTTGTAAAATGCAAACATCAGGACAACTACGGGTTGCATACGGGTTGCATACGGGTTATGTACGGGTTAGACACGGGTTAACACGAGTTAGACACGAGTTGCATACGAGTTGCATACGAGTTGCATACGGGTGAGCCGCGGCGGAACGTCGGGACAACGTCGGGACAACATCGGGACAACGTCGGGACAATGTCGGGAAAACAACACTATTTATGGGACAATGTCACGATTTGGGAAATCATGAAATAGCTATCAATTTTAAGCATTTAATCCTAAATGAAGTGAATATTTTGTAAAATTAATCCAAAAATAAATAAGAAACACATTTATTTTATTTTTGCTAGATTTTTTTATTTGCGACAGGGAATACAACTTCATACATAGGACTATTTTTTTGTCGATGATACAATGGCGCATTCGCATCAACAGCAAAATAATCTTTCGTATAGCTTTGTAGGTATTCTTTAGCTTTGTCGTCGATGGCCTTCAGATGGTACATAGTTAGCATATTCAAGAGTCAGCAAATAATTCACTAATATATTGATTTTCAATGTAATGTTCGATCATTTTTCTAGGGTTTAATAGTTCGGGACGTTGAAAAAATGATAACAGTCGATTAGATGTGATACCTCCTTCGTCGGAGCTTTCCTTATTATTGAACGTAGTACTCCTAGTTTATATCATACTGCTTTGATCATAGTTCGGCTTCAGCCAGATATAGCTACCTAGCCCGTTTTCTTCTATAATATTTTTTTTCATAAACGTTTTGTACCTTTGGTGGTGTAGTTTAAAACTGAAATTCATTGATCCCTTCTAAGTCCAGGCCCATATTAAAAAAAATACTGTATGGCATCTTTGTTTTTTTCTTTTTGATACTCTGTATTCCCCTACCTAAAGATGAAGTCGCCTACTCAAGAGCGCTATATAGCCAAGACAACCAGCTTCTATCCGCAGCAATATCATCCGAGCAACAATGGCGATTGCCGTTTTCGGAGCCGGTGCCTGACAAGCTTTCTACAGCGATTATAACCTATGAAGATGCCTATTTTTATTACCATTTAGGTATCAATCCTATTTCAATGATCAAAGCGACTTGGACCAATCTTCGCAGTGGTCGAGTAGTGCGTGGTGCTAGTACAATACCGATGCAAGTGATGCGATTGCGTCACAGATCTTTGGGTCGATCACTATGGAATAAGATATATGAATCTCTAGCAGCTATCAAGTACAGTGTCACCAACTCTAAAAAGTCAATTATCAAAGACTGGGCTTCTTTAGCTCCTTTCGGTGGTAATACGATCGGTATCAAGGCGGCATCACTGCGATATTTTGGAACAGATATGGACAATCTTTCATGGGGGCAATACGCACTTCTTGCGGTTATGCCCAACGGACCTGCTGTGGCTAATCTCACAAGAAATAGAGCGACACTTAAACAAAAACGCGACAAACTCCTCGATAAGCTGGCCGCCGAAGGCTATATTCCATCCGATGAAGTAGCTTTATACAAAGGAGAAGAAATTCCAACTATGCTCAATAAAGTACCGCAGCATGGCTACCACATGCTAGATTTTGTCGCAAAGCAACATCCTGATCGTCAATTATTTATGTCAACGATTGACTATAGCAAACAACTCAAACTTCAAGAGTTGATTGAGATAGAATCACAGTTTTACAAGCTTGAAGATATACGAAATATGGCGGCTGTGGTCATTGATGTGTCTCAAAACAAGGTCGTCAGTTATGTAGGCAATACGGCCGATAAAAAGGGTAAGTTTTCGTATGTAGATATTGTCCAATCAGCGCGGAGCTATGGCAGCTTGCTCAAGCCACTTTTATACATGATGGCTATTGATAAGGCACATTATCTACCTGGTGAGATGATTGAAGATATCCCTACTTCGATTGGAGATTTTACGCCGCTTAATTTTGATAAAAAGTACCGTGGCGCAGTGCCAGTTGAGGACGTCATCACTCAATCCCTCAATATTCCTGCGGTTAGAATGTTGCAAAGGGTGGGATTGCCTAATTTTTATGAAACGGTTCGATCCATTGATCTAGCTTATCTACATCGTGGCGCTGATCACTATGGCTTAAGTATCATTTTAGGTGGCGGCGAGACTTCACTGTGGGACATGGCTAGATTGTACAAGGGAATTGCACAAAATGCCCTAGGTATTGCCTACCCATTTAGATCCGTTCAATATCTTGCTGATATACCAGTCGAAAAACCTAAGAAAAATATAAGTTTTGATCCAACTGCCGTACAATATACCATCAATGCGATGGCCGATATAAGTAGACCTCGAGAAGAACGCTCATGGGAACTATATGCACAAAATCAAAAAGTAGCTTGGAAAACGGGGACAAGTTTTGGCCATCGAGATGCATGGGCCGTAGGTTTTAATGGAAAATATGCTGTCGCAGTATGGGTAGGAAATGAAGGCGGAGAAGGACGATTTGGCCTTACAGGTATCGCCAAGGCAGCACCGGTTATGTTCAAAATCTTCAATGCCTTGAACGATCACCGATGGTTTGAATCGGTGCCTTTGCAACAAAAGAAACAAGAAATCACCATTTGTAAAGAATCTGGTCGCATGGCTGGTAATCTATGCCGATCCAAGCGAAGATTACGATTAGCAGTTACTTCGATGAAATATAAGCAATGTGATTTTCACCAAGTACATGGCATTAGTGCTGGAGGGCAAGTCGTTGTTCCACCTTGTGATATACCAATCATCCGGTACGATACTGTTTTTGTATTGCCACCCTATATGGCTTATTACTACAAAGAAGGCCATCTTGATTATAGAGATGATTTTAATTATGATGTAAATTGTCAAGTTTCTACCTCATCCCTCGCTATACTATATCCCCAGCAAGGCATCAAGATTTTTGCCCCGAGAGTAGATGTACCTGTCGCTAATTCGCTCATTGCAAAGGCATACCATAGCCACCCCGGAGCTGCCTTATATTGGTTTCTAGATGGTAAATATCTTGAAACTACGAAGGGTAAGGAAGCTCATTTTATGGAGATTAGTCCTACAGTTGGCAAACATAGATTGCATATCAGTGATTCATTTGGTGGGCAATCAGAAGTGAGTTTTGAAGTAATAAATTAAATAAATTTTGTATTCATGCATTGAATCATTCTCGCATTCATTCATTCCTTGAAGACTTTGTACTTCTGTTAATAATGATTCCTATGATTATACTCCCGATACAGAAAGTAGTAAAAAACAGGGCCCCATAACCCATATGCGAATTATTGATTGTCTCTACTGCAAATCCTGTTCTATTGCGTTCAATCTGTGACAACTGGGCAGTAATGATACCATAAAAGCCAATATAGGCCATAAACAAAGCCACTACGAATACATCTGCCATACTCCATTTGCCTAGGTAGAAAATCATATTCTGAACAAGCTGTTTTTCTCGCATCTTGTCACTGTATAAATACAAAAGTGTCACTATAAGCTTAGTAAGTGGGAAGACGACGCTAAATCCCAAGATCATCCATCCAACGATTCGTGTATCAAAACCAGAAGACTGTAGCAAAGTATGCGTCACATCTAGAATAGACTTGGATTGGTAGTACATATACTGTTGATCAAAATTAATATCTGTTCCTAATACGTTGATTGTAAAAGCATTGAGTAATCCTTCGATGCTTATCATCGGTAGAGTTATGCCTATCAATAGCATGATAATAGTACTGGCTGTCATCCACCCCATGTGTGTTGTGTAATCAACATATATTGTGGACGCCCATGAGAGTAAGAAAATACACACTAAAATTCCATAAACAAATCGCACCATTCTATCAACTACTTGTCCTTGGGTGTCAATTTGTTCTTTTAGGTATTTGACTGTTCCCGCATGATCAGTTTGATTATATTTAGTGTAAATACTACGCCTTGGATCATTGATCGATAGGGTCGTGTCTTTGATCATCTTGTGTAACTCTTCGCGCATGATATCCCTAAGTTGGGGCTCTTGTTTTCGGAGCTCATCGGCCATATCGACGGCCATTCCCGGTATAAATTTGGGGATATTCAATTCTTTGATTTGTGGGACTGTATTGTCTTTGAGGAGTTTAAGAAACACCTTGTTTATCTTAGGATTTTGCTCCGCTTCTACAAAGATAGGTTCGAATACTTTACCAGTAACGATATACTTTTTGTCAATTTCTCGCAAGTATTTTTCTAGTTCTTTCTTAACTTGAACATAGGCTTGTTCTGAGATCTCGAATTCATCTATACGTTTATCAAAGACACTGAGCGCTTCTTTTTTCCATCTTGAGATATCGAATAAACCATAATTAATCTTATTGATTTCTGCTAAGTCGGCTTTATGGACCTCTATTATTTTGTGATATTGACATAGTTGCCAACCTTGATAGGCGGCATATGAGAGCGTTAAGCCCACGATGATTGACCAAAGATATTGAAGGCTTCGATTAGGTTTGTTCATGTTGCGATTTAGCACACAAAACTATTAGCTAAGTGTCTATTAAACGAATGATTCTCTTTTTTTTTGTAATATTTCACAAAAAGATTCCCCAAATGTTAGGGTTACTCCAGATTTTTACGTCTTACATATTGTAAACTGCGATAAATGCATGATATTTGTAGTTTCAAACTATTAGTACGAACATACCAAACCAGACCTTAAATAATAAATATATGAAACACAATATTTACTTGACTTTTATTTGTGTCGTTGTATTAGGGATTTCTCTAAAAGCCCAACCTTTGCCAGACAGACATTCTACTTCCAAAGGTGATGCTTGGATGTCTTGTACGGCTAGCGCCAATCCCAATGCAATAAGGGGGAATGGCCACTGGTTTATGATCGACTTTGGGGATACTTATGCACTCCAGAATTCAACATTATGGAATTTTAATACACCTGAACGTATCAACAGTTTTGAAAATGCATCTTGGAGTATTACACCATTGCCAGGAAAATTGATAGATGGTGTTAAAGATATCGTCATTGATATTTCAGTGGATGGCGTCACTTGGATAGAATGGGGTAGATATTCTGTCCCCATGGCCAATGGATCGAGCACATATCAAGGTGTGATCGGACCAAATTTCGAAGGAAAAATAGCAAAAAAAATATTGATTACAGCTATCAACAATCATGGTGGCACTTGTTATGGACTTGGTGAGATCAGAATCAATGGATCAATAGCAACTGTGAGTAACACAAATGATATCTTGGCTTCAGCTACCTTAACTGCATCTCCGAATCCGTTTATCCAATCCACCCGTGTCGATCTTGGTGGATTTCCAAATGGCAATGCTAGGTTAATTTTGACAGACATGACCGGGAGGGAGATTTTTCAAAATACGATAAAAGTTGTGGGTGATAGCGCTACTTACACGATAGGTGGCAGTGATTTGCCAAGCGGTCTATATTTCCTAACTGCGGAGGCTGCTGGAGGTGCAAAGACTATCAAAATCGAAGTGATCAAATAAACTTATCTCAATCCAAAGAAATACTAAAATTGAAATCAATGCGTAACTTATATAGATTCCTAAACATTAGTCTGATTTTGACCACGGTTGTCTGCCTTAATGCGCAACAGTACAAAGACTATATCGGTGCTGGTCATAACGTCGGTATGACAGTCACTAGCAGCAGCAATAGTAATGGTACTAATGCGAGTAAATTGTTAGACGGCTCAGGATTAGATGCTAAACTTTTTGACGCATCTAGATTTGCTGCTCAGTCAACATTCGGTCGCAACCTAACGCAAATTGATGCAATCAAAAACATGGGTTATGAAGCATGGATCAATGATCAATTTACCAAAACACCTACCATATTGTTGCCCACTATGACAAGTATTTGGTCTCAAATATATGCCTTAGATCCTGACGCTTTTGGCCCATATTCCTTACACTTTAACTACGCTTGGTGGCAAACAAACATGACTAACCAAGATATGCTTCGCCAAAGAGTAGCTTATGCACTATCTCAGATCCTAGTAACTTCCGCTGTTAACAACGATCTAGGACAATACGGTGAAGCAATGTGTTCATACTACGATATTTTTATTACAAAAGGATTTGATAATTATAAAGATATCCTTTTGGCAGTAACCAAGCATCCTTCTATGGGATTTTATCTTAGTCACTTTAACAATCCCAAAGCAAACCCAGCTTTAAATATTAATCCCGATCAAAATTATGCCAGGGAAATCATGCAGCTGTTTACGGTGGGTTTGTTCCAGCTCAATCAAGACGGAACCAATGTCCTTGATGGTAACAACAATCCGATACCTACCTATGATAATGACGATATACGCGAACTGGCCAAAGTGTTTACTGGAATGGGTGGTGGAGCAGGTCAGGTTAGTATGTATTGTAATGGTACAGTTGAGTTTGGCACTGATTATCATTGTATCAATAAAACAGTACCGATGGCGATGTACGCATGGCAGCACCAAACAGGCCCTAAGTCATTTATGACTATGAATCTAACGGGTAGGACTTCGTATACAAATGCTCAAGCGATGATGGAAGTGGATTCAGCTGTGACTTATCTTTTCAACCATCCTAATACAGCTCCTTTTGTTTCGTACCGGCTGATTCAACGTATGGTAACATCCAATCCTTCTCCAGCTTATGTGGGTAGGGTAGCTGCCAAATTTGCAAATAATGGTTCAGGCGTGCGGGGCGATATGAAAGCAGTCATCAAAGCCATATTAATGGATGAAGAAGCGAGGTCTGTTGTTGCTTACAACCAAGAGCATGGTGGTAAAGTAAGAGAGCCTTTCTTGAGATACACGCATGTCTGTAGAAGTCTACCGATTTTGACGCATCAAAATAGGTATTGGAATGATGGAAACGGTATGGCAGAAGATTTAGGCCAGCACGTTATGCATGCTCCATCTGTCTTTAATTTTTATCCACCAGATTATCAACCAGTTGGTGACTTGTCAACGCTTGAGTTGGAGTCACCTGAATTCAAATTACATAATACATCTTCTTCAATGAAATATTTTAACAAGGTTGATTGGTGGACTTCGACGTGGGGAGGATTGATGGGTAATTGGACTGATAATCAGAATAATCCAGATAGGGGTTGGATCGATTACACCTATATGAACAGTATTGCTGGTGACTCTGAAGATCTTATCAATTATTTAGACAAAATCTTTACACATGGTCAGCTAACCAGTGAGACGAGAGCGATAATGCGTAATTCATTAAATCAAATTTATTACACTTGGGATAGTACATGGTTACAAGATAGATCTAAACTCGGATTATACATGATCATGACATCACCGGACTATATCTATACTAAATAACAGGTCGCTTCATTTCAATATTTATTAAAATTAAGAACAATCATGGGTAATAATAATAGTAGAAGAAAATTTTTGGGTCAAGCAAGCTGCGCTGCAATAGGATCTACAACGCTATTCTCTACGCTCTTTAATATCAAAGCAATGAATGCTGCGGCCATTGCCAATTCGTCTGTTAACAGCCAGCCGGGAGATTATAAGGCGCTAGTTGTTATACTACTGGAAGGGGGGATGGATTCTTTCAACATGCTGGTGCCACGTGATACAACTAGTTATAACACGTACAATGCAACTCGTTCAAATATGGCCCTTCCGTTGAATAGTCTTCGAAGTATTTTTCCAAACAACGCGCCAGTTGGCAAACAATATGGGCTACATCAGTCTTGTCAGCATATGCAAACGATGTTTAATGATGGTGATCTTTCGTTTGTTGCAAATGTTGGTACGCTGATCCAACCTACGACAAAAGCGCAGTACTTCAGCGGCACAACGCCACTTCCATTAGGCCTATATTCGCACTCAGATCAATCAGCACACTGGCAGACTGGTATACCAAATGCAAGAGTAGCACAAGGATGGGGAGGGAAGATGGCAGATATGATGATAGCGGCCAATGAAAATACAACTTTATCTATGAGTGTATCTATGTCGGGAAGTAATTTGTTCCAGACGGGCAATACAACGTCAGAATTTTCTATGAACGAACAAGGCGCTACTAGTATAGACGGATATAATGGAGATTGGGTATATAATAGAATGCGAACTGCGGCCATCGATGGCATGATCAATCAGGGATATCAGAATGCATTTAAAAAAACATATGTATCTACTATTAAGACCGGGATGGATGGTGCCGATATGTTAAGAGCAGTCATTGATAATTCCCCAACATTTATGACACCATTTGCCAATGATTATTTTTCAAGTCAGATGAAGGTGATAGCTCAAACTATCTCAGGAAGAGAGCCATTAGGCATGTCTCGACAAGTTTTTTTCGTTAGTTTGGGCGGTTGGGATATGCATGACGATTTGTTAGCGGATCAAGCAGACTTAACTTATAGGCTAGATCAAGCGCTAAATTCGTTCAACCAAGCGATGATACAATTAGGCGTGCAGGATAAAGTTACAACATTTAGTTTGTCTGAATTTGCACGTACGTTGACATCAAATGGAGATGGAACAGATCACGCGTGGGGATCAAACACGTTTGTGATGGGTGGAGCCGTAAATGGTAAAAACATTTTTGGTCAGTATCCTTCACTTGCATTAGGATCTAGTAACCCACAAGAAATCTATGGCGCATTGATACCTACCACTTCCACTGACCAGTATTTTCGAGATATCGCATTGTGGTACGGTGTACCGCCGTCGGAAATAGCTACTTTATTTCCAAATATTGGTAATTTTAGTTCAACGCCACTCGGGTTTTTATAAATAACAAATAACTTTTTTTTTGATTGATAGAAAGTAATAATCAAAAGGGCTTAGATGTAATATCTAAGCCCTTTTTTATTTTGTATTTGTTGAAATTGAGTAAATAATTTTACCCTTCAATAATTTTCTTTTTCATCGTCTCAAATTCTTCATCTGACAATAAACCTGCCGATTTCAAGCCAGCTAGTTCTTTGAGCTGCGTCATTGTATCAGATGTACTACTTGTGTCGGACTTAGCGTCTGGCGCTATAGAAGTTTCTGTTTCTTTGCTTTTAGCATATTCAGCAGCCATTTCCTTGCCTTTTTCAAATTTCTCATTGTAGTATTTGCGTAAACGCTCAGGGTCAAAATCGAGAAATGTGCCTCCTGTCTCAAAATGTTTTTTGAAAACCTCACCGATTGCATAGGTTGATCCGCCAGATAACGCCGCCATCGTCACGCCACCTAAGATAGATCCCACACCAGGGATAAATTTGACAGCGCGCGCACCAAGACGAGCTAAGCCTGAGCTAGTCAATGTAGCTATGTAAGCCTTACCCTCAGTATTTTTGTAATCCACTTCGTAGATCTTTGCTAATTGGCGTATCATATCAAGTTGGATAGCACTCACCGCAAATATATCTGCTACCGGAATGGGTATCAAGCCAGCACCCATCGCCCAGATCATGTGATTTTTGATGATCGAGTCCGCACCGACATCTCTATTTGATTTGTTATATTCAGACATATTTTTAAATTGATTTTTAATAATAGATGTAACTAGTTCTTTTGAACCCATGATAAAATATTTTGTATAATCTTAACACCAAAAGTAAGGTCATAATTGCATGATTTTGGAATAATTCGATAGATGTGTAGGTTTACAGGATCAAAATGGTGTAAATTTCCTATCAAGGGTAAGAAGTTAAAATAGCTGTATTCTGTGTTGATAATGTATTTTTGGCTAAAAATGAGAGTTTAGCCTTATATTTGTGATTTAGATTAATCATGATATTGCGTTTGAAGAATATATTAATTGTCACCATATTACTGGGTATGTCACTGTTTTCGTCAGTTTATGCCCAAAAACGGATTACAACACTCTCTGGTCAAAGGATCATCCTTATGCCTGATGCTACATGGGAGCACGATATTATCATGGTTAAAGAAGATTCGCTTGGTATGCTCTATGCTGACCTTGACCCTAAGAAGATTCCTGAAAAGAAAAAGTACCATATTCAGGAGAACCAGCAGAAGGGATTGACCTTGCTTCGCGATTCAGTTTTGAGTAGGGAAATCAGGCAAGTCATTATTCTAGAAGGTCTCAAAAATCGATTCGCTGAGCTGACAAACAACTTGACTTTTGCAAAGAAAGGAAAAGTGAAAGATCAAGCTAAAATCTCTAGTCTGGAATCAACCCGACTTGATACTAAGGTTGGGATAGAACAAACACAAATGGTATATAACCAACTGTTTAAGCAGTACAATAAAATACAGTCACTATTTGATGCAAATGAAGAAAGTAGAAATAAGGATATGAAATCTTTAGCTGATGATCTGGGCATCAATATCGGCGCTTATTTAAGTGCAGAAGGTAAAAGAGAGAAATCGCAGACCAACCTTACGCTGACAAAATCTGAAATAGATTATAAACCAATAGTGGTATGTAAAAAAGATTCTACTTATAGTGCCAACATTAAGACAAGGGCAGTAGCAACCGAATTACGTCCATGGTTTGATTTTACTGCTGATAGAATGAAGAATTTATTAAAAGGTAAAGATCTAATCAATACAACATGTGGTATCACACGACATGATGGTCATAATTACCTCAGAGTTCGTATTGTTGTCGCTTCAAAGGCTGCCTTTAAGACATATGGAACAATACCTGCTGGCAATTTTATGAAAGTAACGCTCGTCACAGGAAAGTCTTTTAATATAATAAACGCTTATCAGTGCACGGGAGTGCTGGAAAACTATACTGGATTCGTTGTCTATGAAACTGAGTTCCTACTCAGATCAGATGATGCAAGCTTGCTGCGTAAAAACCCTATTGATACTGTCGGTATTATGTGGTCATCAGGCTTCGAGCTATATCCTATCTATGAAGTTGACGCCGTGATGAATGCTTTCGATTGTTTTGATTCTTTTTGATATATTTGATAAAATCTGTTTAAAAATATGCTAGGTCTAAAACTTGCCACTGATCCTTTTTGGGTCAATATAGCCGAAAAAAGTATTGACGAAATATTAAATGACCATGCTTATTGTGAGCAAAAGGCCGCTTCGACGTGTATCTCATTGATTCTTCACTTTCCTGAAAAAGAAGAATTAGTCTCAGAAATCACACCCATTGTAGCAGAAGAATGGGGACATTTCAGAAGGGTACTTAAAGAATTGAAAGTACGAGGCTACAAATTTGGACGAAACAGGACAGATAATTATGTAACGGAACTGATGAAGTTTCAGCGAAAAGGAGGACGAGAAGAAGATCGGTTGATGGATAAGCTACTTATATCTGCTATGATAGAGGCACGCAGTTGTGAACGATTCCGCTTGTTATCATTGTACATTACGGACGATGATCTAAAAAAATTCTACCATGAGTTTATGGTCTCTGAAGCAGGGCATTACCGGACATTTCTGGATTTGGCTAAGTTTTACTCGGATGATGAGAAGGTAAAGGTTAGATGGCAAGAAATGTTAGATTTTGAGGCAGATATCATGTCTCGCAGAGAGCTTCGTGGCGATAGGATTCATTAATAGCTGCGCTGGTTAAGGGTAAAAGGTTAAGGGTTAAGTTAAAAATAAATGTAAGTAAATGAAACAGAATTTGACCCATGTCGCAATCGTTGTTGATGATTATGACAAAGCAATAGAATTTTATACCAAAAAATTGCATTTTACCCTTGTAGAAGACACGGTACTTTCAGCATCGAAAAGGTGGGTTCTAGTAAGACCAAAAGGTGCAAACGAATGTTCTTTGTTATTAGCAAGGAGTACCAATGATGAGCAAAGAAGTAGGATTGGAAATCAAACTGGTGGTAGAGTTTTTCTATTTTTGAATACCGACAATTTCGAATACGACTATCAAAACCTGATAGATAACAATGTTAGAATAGTTAGTGAACCAAGGGTTGAGGACTATGGGAAAGTAGCAGTCTTTGAAGATTTATATGGTAATCTTTGGGATTTGATTGAACCCAAATCAGTAAGTACACATTTTTACGCAACCAGCATTCTAAAGATCAAAAACGAGTTCAGCATTGACTTTGCAATCTTAGAACTTCAAAAATTAAGAAGTCATACAGTCCAAGAAAGGGGAAATATTGCATTTGAAATAAATCAAGATAAAGGACAACGAACAAAAATAATTCTCTCGGAGTGCTTTAAAGACGAGCAATCATATAATGAACACCTAAATTCCGAACATTTTCATTCCTTCATCAAACTTGACTTGGTAGATTTTGAAAACGTTTATTTTACAAGCAACATAGAATAACCTGATCTTCAATCTTGCCATCTATTTTTATGCCAACTCTATCAAAAAAGACCATTAAAAACACCACTTCTGTACATCAGTACAACGCCAAAAACAAGAAGTAAAGTCCCTGCTGACTTAGAGACCATATCTAAATGGTGAGATTTGAGTCGTTTGCGTATGAGCTTAGCTAGCACTACTTTTAAAGAATCAGTTGTGACGATGGTAAACATGATTGTGCCGAAAAGTAGGAGCGTTTGCCATCCATCAAATTTGGAATTGATCACATAATTGGTCATCACACTTATCCAAAATATAAACGTAAATGGATTGACTGTATTTACTACAAATCCTTTAGTCCAATATCCCACAAAAGTACGCGCACTGAATGGAGCAACCTCCGCATTCCAATCCGTTTTTTTGAACCAAGATGAAAACCCAAAAATAACAAGTATCAATCCACCTACAAGTCCTACATAAAAAGTAAAATCTGGATGACTAGCGATATCTGCTATCCCTTTTATGAAATAATAAATCATCCCTATGATAAGTAAGTCGCTTGTCCAGATTCCGATACCTACAGATATACCAGCTCTGATACCTTTTTGAATACCAGTTTGAGTGAGTGCTATAAAGATAGGCCCTACTAAGATAGTAAGTGTAAGCCCTAATAGCAGACCTTTGATAACGATATCCATAGATTAATCGTGAATACCTGCTGATTGTTTTTCACGACGAACAAGTGCATTGGCGCGCGAATCGAAATAATCTTTGCGGTGACGTGCTAGGTCGATAGCAGTATAGATCGCTTCTTTCATAGATGAAGGATCAGCCTTGTCTTGCCCTGCAATGTCAAAAGCAGTACCGTGATCTGGTGATGTACGGATAAATGATAATCCGCACGTGACATTTGTGCCGCCACCAAATGAAATCGACTTGAATGGTACAAGCCCTTGGTCATGATACATGGCTAAAACAGCGTCCGTTTTTTGCCAAGCACCAGTCCCAAAAAATCCATCTGCAGGATGTGGTCCAGTGACAAACATCCCGTTTTTCTTCGCTTCCAAGATGGCAGGTCTAATAATTTTCTCTTCTTCATTACCTATAACTCCCTCATCAGATGCATGCGGATTGAGTCCTAGTATTGAGATCACAGGACGACCGATACCGAAATCCTGAACCAGAGCACGACTCAATATTTGTAGTTTTTGGATGATCACTTCCTTCGTAAGCGAGGTTGCTACCTTGCCGATAGGAATATGATTTGTTGCTAATCCTACTCTAAGCCCGTCATTTACCATCAACATGACAGATTCTTTGGCATTATCATGGTGGGTAAAGTACTCCGTATGACCTGGGAATGCAAACTTAGCAGATTGCATGGCAAATTTATGAATCGGAGCCGTTACAATCGCATCGATGTGGTTTGCCTTTACATCTTCGAGTGCTTTATCAAGTGCCAATAAGGCATATTTTCCACCTTCGGCCGTAGGCTTACCTAAATTAATGATCGTATCTTCTTCCCAACAATTGACTATATTGATCTTTCCAGCAACGGCTGCTTTTGCAGATGCAACTGAATGAAACTGCACATCACATTCTTTGATCAACTCTTTATGATGAGAAAGTGCTTTATACGAACCATAAATCACTGGTGTAAATTGTTGCAATGTCTTAGGATTGCTTAGAGACTTGATAATCACTTCTGGACCTATTCCGTTGATATCACCTATCGTGATGCCTATTTTCATGTATCTTTATTTAATGAAGATTTATTGCTTGAATAGCTATTGTAATAACTTCTACGTCACAATGTTAGCACAAAGATAATCAAAACTCGAAGCTAAAGTCGTAAATCACGTGTTATTGTCTTCTTAACAAAACGATTATTTTAGCAAAACACCATAAAATACTGAACATAACGTTAATAATATCATTTACTTCTGATCAAGGTCGTATATTTGCACCCTATTAGACAATAATTTTTAAAATCAATAAATTATGACAGCAACAGACAAAAAGGCTGCCTTTAAAGTCAAAGATATCAGCCTCGCAGATTGGGGACGTAAAGAGATCACATTAGCAGAAGCAGAAATGCCTGGTTTGATGGCATTAAGAGAGGAATTCGGAGCGACAAAGCCACTTGCGGGTGCGCGTGTAGCTGGATGTCTTCATATGACAATTCAGACTGCTGTATTGATCGAAACACTTATAGAACTTGGTGCAGAAGTATCGTGGTCTTCATGTAATATCTTCTCTACCCAAGATCATGCAGCGGCAGCAATAGCAGCAGTAGGAATTCCGGTATTCGCTTGGAAAGGTATGAACGAAGAAGAATTCAATTGGTGTATTGAGCAGACCATCACGGCATTCGAAGGTGGCCAGCCTTTGAACATGATATTAGATGATGGTGGCGATTTGACCAATATGGTTTTTGATCACTTTCCAGAGTTGGTAGCAGGAATCAGAGGCTTGTCAGAAGAGACGACTACGGGTGTACACAGATTGTACGAGAGAGAAAAAAATGGTACGCTGGTATTACCTGCGATCAATATCAACGACTCAGTAACGAAATCAAAATTTGATAATAAATACGGGTGTAAAGAGTCATTAGTAGATTCGATCCGCAGAGCGACTGATGTCATGATGGCTGGTAAAGTAGCTGTTGTCGCTGGTTATGGTGATGTAGGCAAAGGTAGTGCTGCATCTCTTCAGGGAGCAGGATGTCGTGTCATTGTAACTGAGATCGATCCTATCTGTGCGCTTCAGGCAGCAATGGATGGTTTTGCAGTGAAGAAGATGCATAATGCGCTTGCAGAAGCTAGCATTGTCGTAACAGCAACTGGCAACAAAAACATCGTCAGAGAAGAGCACTTCAGAGCAATGAATGACAAAACGATCGTTTGTAATATAGGACACTTCGACAATGAGATCGATATGAATTGGCTTAACACAAATTATGGTCACACAAAAGATCAAATCAAGCCTCAAGTGGATCTTTATAATATAGATGGTAAAGACGTTATCTTATTGGCTGAAGGTCGTCTAGTAAATTTAGGTTGTGCAACTGGTCACCCATCATTTGTAATGTCAAATAGCTTTACTAATCAAGTCTTGGCACAACTAGAGTTATGGCAGAATGCGGATAGTTACGAAAACAAAGTTTATATGCTTCCTAAGCACTTAGATGAGAAAGTAGCTCGTCTTCACTTAGCGAAAATCGGTGTAGAACTTGAAGAATTGTCAAAAGACCAAGCTGACTATATCGGCGTAACGGTTCAAGGGCCATTCAAGCCTGAGTACTATAGATATTAATGAAGACAAAGTTTCCAATATGATATTTGTGACTGCAAAAAGTAAATGTAGTAACACCTAATATTTTTTTTAGATAATAATTAAAGAAGAGCCTTGTACATTATTTGTGCAAGGCTCTTCTTATAAACGGTTATGATCAAGATTTTATATATTGCTTAATCGTCATCCCACTTACTCATACCTCAACGCATCGATAGGATCGAGTCTTGCTGCTTTCATGGCAGGATATAAGCCCGAAACTAAGCCTACGATAATACATACTGTCAATCCCAGGATCATCCAATTCCATGGAATAAAAAATCTACCATCAACAGCAGCGGTGACACCAAAGCCGATCATGATACCTAGCAAAACCCCTACGATTCCTCCCATAAGACAGATTACCGTCGCTTCGACAAGGAACTGAACAAGGATATTGTTGCGTGTGGCGCCAATGGCTTTGCGGATACCGATTTCTTTGGTACGTTCTGTGACGGATACTAGCATGATATTCATCAATCCGATGGATGCACCTAGTAGTGTTAGCATTGCAATAATAACGGTCGCAATTCGTAAATTGCTGGTCATGTCTTTAAGTTGATTGAGAATACCGTCGCTTTTTCGAATTTCAAAATCATTGACTTCTTTGACGGTGAGCCCTCTCACATTCCTCATGATACCTATCGCTTGGCCTATCGCATCTTCCATCATAGTAGGATTATTGATTGCTACAGAAAGATTGTAACTTTTGTCTTCATATCCATAATTGACCTTAGAATTGAATAATGGAATAAACACACGCCGATCATTAGATCCTCCTGTCGCTGATCCTTTGGTTTTCAAGGCACCTATGACTTTGTATCTATCGCTATTCACATAAATGTCTTTCCCGATGGATTTTTCATGATCTCCATTAAAGAGTTTTTGGACTATTTCGTCACCTAGGATAACCTTGTTGGATGTAGATGTGATTTCAGTATTAGTGAAATTTCTTCCTGCCGCGAGCTCAAAAGCGGATGCTGACATATAGTTTTCATTGATACCGATGACTCTGACTGTTGGATTGGTTTTTTTCTTATCAAATTTGATAGCAGCTTCTTGCGTACAGAAAGCATCGATAGCCACTTTGGCACCTGCAAAAGTAAATGACTTTTCAAATTCTGTGGCTTGATCGAAGTCGATAACATCTGCCCAGCGAGATTTTTTACCTTTTTCAGTAGCTTTGATCGTTTCTGATAACTGTCTTACGCTAAAAGTGTTTGCCCCGAGCTTGTTGAAGCTATCGCTCATCGAAAACAGGATACCATCTATGGCCGTCAAGATGCCAACAAGGCATGTTATTCCCACGGCTATGATTAATAAAGTGAGGAAAGATCTCAAGAAGTTGGCCTTGATAGAACCTATGGCCAGTCTTATGCTTTCTGCATAGTTCATGTCAAATATATTATGAAGGAGTAAGGTAAGAAGTATCCTTTGTTTAATGATACAAATCTAGCTTGAGGTAGCAAAATGACCGACGAATCAACGATAATTGTATGTATTTTGATCATATCTCTATGGTGCGCAGTTAAAAAATAGGAAATAGATCTGCCAAATTTTATCAATATTTATTTTTATTAACTAAAATCTTTTGAATTCAGCATTTTTTCATAATATTTGCAGACTAACTAATCATTTCACCCACCCTAAATAAATAATGCATGAAGAAGATCGGAATATTGCATGGCATGGAAAACACGTTTCCACAAGCTTTTGTAGACAGAGTTAATAGTAAAAAGATAAAAGGTATTGTAGCTGAACCAGTACAAATTGATGTAGTTCAGCAAGCTGATCCTACTGAATATGCGGTAATTATTGACCGAATATCTCAGGATGTACCTTTCTATAGGGCATATCTCAAGAACGCAGCGATGTGCGGTACAGCAGTTGTAAACAATCCCTTTTGGTGGAGTGCCGACGAAAAATTCTTTAATAATTGTCTTTCAAAATCAATAGGAGTTCCAGTACCTAATACAGTATTATTGCCTTCGCACATGCGCCCTAATGATACGACTGAGGCGTCATTTCGCAACCTTAAATATCCTACTGATTGGGAGCGAATTTTTGACTATATCGGTTTTCCAGCCTATATGAAACCTCATGATGGCGGTGGATGGAAGAGTGTATACAAAGTGACTAGCCCTGAAGATCTATGGGCAAAACATGCCGAGACTGAGCAGTTGATTATGATGTTGCAGGAGGAGATCGTTTTTGATCATTACTTCAGATGTTATTATTTAGCTGGAGATAGAGTGCACATTATGCCGTATGAACCACGCAATCCACATCACCTTAGATATGTGGTTGATAATCCTACAAAAGATAAAAAATTATTGGCTACAGTCGAGAAATATACTAAAGCTTTGTGTCACGGCCTTGGTTATGATTTTAATACGGTAGAGTTTGCAGTCAGAGATGGAGTTCCTATCGCTATTGACTTTTGCAACCCAGCTCCAGATGCAGATATTAACTCTGTGGGTCAGGAAAATTTTGACTGGATCGTAGAGAATGCTGCCAATATGGCGATAGAAAAAGCACAAAATCATAAGCCAAATCAGATGAATCTTACGTGGGGCACGTTTATTAGTGATATATTTGCAGCCCCTAAAAAAACTGTAACTGCAAAAAAAGGTAAATAAGTGCCTTCGATTGCTAACAAAAACGTATAATTAATGGAAGATAGGTTAAGGCTTGCGGTACTTGATATGAATGATGGACGTCCCAATCAAGGTATGCGGTGCATCAGAGAGATTGTATCGCGTTACAGTAGTGTGTTTGAAATAGACGAGTTTGACGTTCGTGCAGGAGGTGAGTTACCAGGTATGGATTATGATGTTTATGTTTCAAGTGGCGGTCCTGGAAGTCCGTTAGAAGGTGACGGTGTCTGGGATAAGGCGTGGTATGATCTCATAGGCGATCTATGGAATCATAATATCGAGAGCCCTTATCAGAAAAAATATGTCTTTTTTATCTGCCACTCATTCCAAATGGCATGTCATTATTTTGAGTTAGGAACTTTAAAGCCACGCAAATCTACATCATTTGGCATCATGCCTATACATATGACCGATGCAGGTACGGATGACTTATTGTTGGAACAACTTCCTAATCCGATGTATGCAGTAGATAGCCGGGAATGGCAATTAGTCCAACCAGATTTAGATGTATTTACCTTACATGGTGCCAAAATATTGGCTTTGGAAAAGATCAGGACGCATGTAGAACTTGAGAGAGCGATTATGGCTGTTAGGTTCTCAGAAGAGTTTGTAGGTACACAGTTCCACCCGGAGGCAGATCCAATCGGTATGAAAATTTACTTTGAGAGGGAAGAAAATAGACTAAAAGTGGTCAATAACTTTGGCCAAGCGAAGTATGACGATATGATGAATAAAATTGATGATCCTGATAAGATCATTTTGACGCACGATACCATTTTGCCGACATTTATTGAAAGTGCGATTGAAAAAATTTATCACTTCAACGCAGTTTTGGCATGATAAAATCGATCCGTCAATCATTCAATGAACAGTTTTCGGCTGAAAAATATCAGGCACTTCAAGATTTGGTTACCGCAAAGTATGATGTCAAGCCTAATTTTAGATTGGCAGAATCGCCTTTTTTTGTTCCAAAACTTCTCAAAGAGAGGCTTGTAGAAGCTTGCGAAATGATCACAGATGTGATCGTAAGACCAGATCTAAAATCAATTACGCAGCCTACACTTCACGATCCCTCGACCATCGTACCCAATGAAGACGAACATACGATATTCTTGCAAATGGATTTCGGCATCACATTAGATCATAATGGTGATCCAATGCCCCAATTGATTGAAGTACAAGGATTTCCTTCTGTTTACTTCTTTCAATA